>JBFHGY010000230.1:0-5478 GCA_041582905.1 Crocinitomicaceae bacterium
GGAAACAATGGATTCCGAAAAGGACAAAGCAGGTACTGCTGCGGCTGAACCAGTTCCGAAAACTAAGAACAACCAAGTTTTGGCAGGATGGGGAGAAGTGACAGCGAACATCACTCCATTGCTGGCAGGTACAGCAAAAGTTGGAATCGATAGCGAAGGACATGTTACCATTGTCGGGGAAATTACGGTTCCAGATGATATCGAACTCATGGAGCAACGCGGCAAGAAAGTCGACTTGTTCAAGGTGGAGATCAGAGCTGGATATGGAATTCCACTCGTGGGACAAGTATTCTTATTCGCGAGTATCGGTATGTTCATGAATGCAGGATTCGGTCCACTCGTACTGAAAAATGTTGGCTTCAAAGGAACATATTCAACCGATCCGAGCGTATTGCAACAGTTTGAAATTACAGGTACGCTGAATCTCAATGCGTTTGCCATTATCGGATTGGAAGCCGAAGCGGGAGTTGGTGTAACCATTCTCGGTCACGACATCAAAGCTGGAGTAAACGTAACGGCTGCAGCAGGATTAAGAGCCTATGCCGAAGCAACGCCAACCTTGGAGTACAAAGAGCAGCAATCTCCACAAGGAGGAAAAGTAGGAGAATCTCGTTTGAAGGGACATTTTGAAGCAGCAGCGCAATTGTTCTTGCAGTTATCTGGATCGCTCTTCTACGAATTGGATAGTCCGTGGTGGTCGCCAGCTCCAGACGGAAGAGAAGATTTCCCACTGGGTGAAGTGCAATACCCAATTGGCGACAGCATGGGAATTGGTGCCGATATGGATTGGCTCATTGGATCTCCAGAAATTCCAGAATTGAAATTCTCACCGGTTGAATTCGATCCAGATAAGTTCACCGCAGATGTTATGGCAGATCCGCCACCAGGCAAGAAAGGAAAATCCGACGAGAAGAAACCTGGTCAGTGGGAGGATAAAAATAAGCCAAGCAGCGAACAAAAAGATCCACCTGAGAAGAAGGATGGAAAAGGCGTTGAGGGCAGTGATAAGAAGAAGGAAGATCTCAAGAAATTGCCAGATCAACAGAAATACATGCGCTCGTTGGATGAAATGTCGAAGCTAGAAAAGGCGGATCCAAAACCAACACTCGAAGTCGTGAAAGCAAAAGCCCAAAAGGTGAAAAGCAAATACGGCATCGATTCGATTTCGGTGAAAGACAAAAAAGATCAGGCGGAGATCAGCGTGAAGCACAAGAAGGATAGCAATAAGAACAATATTCTGAAAGTGCCGTTGATGAGTGCTGCTGAGCGTTACAAGCTGCTGAAGAAGGCAATGGACGACTTGAAAGTTCGAAATAAGAAAGCCGGTGGAGAAAACGGAACAATTACCCAAGCAGACGCACAGAAATTAATTACTGATTGGAAAAAAGCTCATCCTGTAGTGGAGGAAGTACGTGTGGTAGATGGAGAAAAAACGTGGGATTACTTTATTGATATTGGAGATAAGAGCAATACGGAAAAAGGAAATCGTAAACAAGAGTCCGCTGATTCCGGAGACAAAGATTTAAAGGCGGGAGATGGTGAAGTTGGAGAGGTTGTGAAATTTGTTGGAGGGAAACATAACCATAAGATTTGGATAAAAGTAAAAGGGAATCTAGTCGAACCTATGGTAGCAAGTGATCCTATGACTGTTTTAGAAAAAATAAAGGATTGGAAAAGTAAACTATCATCGTTATCAGAGAAGAAAGAAGAAGCTGAAAAACTTATTTCCAGTGCCCAGTCTCTTTACAAAAAATTGAAACAAGAGGCGCAAGAGGCACACAAACTATTTTCTAAATCAGATGCTTCTGAAGATGCGGTTAGAGCTGATGATACAGTTGAAAGCACTGAGGTAACCCTAAGTAAAGTATTGAAGGACCTATTTGATATTTTTGGTGATTCAGATAAAGGAGAAGATATTCACGCCCGTTTAGAAATGGAACTTGATGCCACAGTTCATATAAAAGGCAAGAAACAGCTCAAGGATGCTGCTAAGCCTTTATTTAAGACCGATTCGGAAAAGAAAAAGTCAAATCGTGGACATGGATTTACGGCTTTGAGCGGGTTGGTCAAAGCTCTCAAAGAATCAGATCCAATTAAGTCGATAATGTCGAAGCCCGTTACGCAAGGTGGAACTTTCGGTGCATATGTAAAGTCTAAAATCGAACAATTGGCAAAGGATGTTCTCAAGGATTTAAAGGATGAAGAGCGCGTAACAAAAGTAGAATCAGCGATAACAAGTATGGAGGCTGGATCAACCGATATTAAGGTTAAGATTAATAAAATGCTCTTCGATAGAACTGCCGAACCTGAGTTCAATAGTAAGATAAATGGAATATTTGATCCTTCAGGGTCTCGCTCTGCAGATGAAGTTTATGCAGAAGTCTCAAAGGAGATACGTGCTAAGTTGGTGGCGCATGAACGTCCTAAGACTCATCCTGAACACGAAGGAACTCCTTGGGCGGGTGTTTTTCCTTCGTCTGGAAAAAAACTGTATAAGGCCGAAGGTCGTCAGTTGGAACCAGAAACGATGCACGAGATTTTAGGTGGCGGTCAAGATATTCGAGACAACCTTGAGTCTGCTATCAATTTGGCATTGGCTGCTTCTGCAAGTGAGTTGAGTTCGTTAGATTTAAGCACAGAAGAACTAAAAAGTAAAGCCATAAAGGATACGATTGATAGAATTATCAAAAATTTCAAGGAAACAGAGCTATTCTATATTGATTATACTCCTTTGGTTCGTGAAATGAAAGGTGCGAAAGATGCGGACTCTTTAATTGTGAATAACCCTGCGTACAAAGGAAGTTTTTCAAATCTTTATTTGAAGATGGCCGAGGATTATAAAGACAAATACGAGGACAAGATTTCGACCAAACTTAAGGGACAAATTCATCACTTGGTGCCATTGTATCTCGGCGGATCTCATTACTTTAAGAACCTTATCGCTGCATTTGGACCCGCTAGAGCAAATGAAGATTCTGAAGATGCTAAAACTTCAGCACATAAAGCGCTTCATGATATGATCGAAAATGGTGAGAATCTTAAGGTTCGTATTAAATCAGATATCGAGGATGTGGCGACAACTAAGACGATCACACTAGATACGTTGAGTCCTGGTAAAGTAAGCTCTGCATTGAGCGGAGAAAAGTTAAATTTGATTATTGGAACTATGTACGGAAATGGATATGTTCATTACGCGGATACAGAGATCAAAATTGATAGTTTAAAGAAAAATTCTGATGCATAAGAGTATTAACATTCCCACGATTGAAATAAAAGTAGGTAGAACGAAAGATGTAGTTCTTCTAGAAGGATTATATGTTCTCAGAGAGGTGGGCAAACTTAATTACGTTAGACAAGATACATTTGAAATAGTTAAGACGGTCGAGTTTGATTCTGATCACCCAATGGGATATCGAAGGTTTGCTTCTAATAATGATGTCATTTCTATTACTGCTCATACTAGAGTTGTTTCAGGTGAACTTTTTGGTGACCCTAAATTTGTCGAATTAAAGACGTTTAATTCTCAAGGTGATTTAATATGGTCAAAAGAACTAAGAGGGTGGAATGTGGCCTCAAATCGAGGAGGTATTCACAATATTAACGGAGATCTCCTTGTTTGCGAAATGGAGAATGGAAATTCAATTCTGAGTCTGTACAATTTTAAATCTGGAGAGTTGATTGATGAATTAGTGACAGCTCCACTTCCGAATATTGCTCAAAGCTTTGGTGAAAAGAATGATGCCTTAGTAAAAGGAGCAAGAATTTTTTTGAATCAGAATGGAAGGTTCGTTTGCTTCTCAAATAATGGTGGATCTCTAACAGAACTAATTCTTTTAGAGAAAGAAGTTTATAGAGGTGTTGTTAACAATGACAAATTGTTCGTTACAATTATTGAAGGGATTGACTTAATTCTTAAGATCATTCAAATAGAGTCCTTAGAGGTTATTAAAGAACAGAAGTTGAAGTTTGATTTTGATTTTGAAAGAATGGTAGTAACCGACGATGCTCGCTATTTAGTCATGAATGATACCAATAAGAGGTTTATTGCTTGTTATGATCTGGAATTAGATGAACTCAAATGGAAACGAGAAATTGCGAGCGATATCGTTTCAACTCAAATAAGATTAATTGATCAAAATACGATTCTCTATTTGGCGGGAAATGAAGGTGGAGCCTACGGATTGTTAGATATAAAAACAGGTGAAGAATTGGCAAGATATTTATGCGAAAACGAACGGAGTCGACCCAAATTTCCAATGCTTTTTATTGAAGATCAGGTGTTTTTTAATTTTGGGGCATTCGTTTCATTCATTCCAAAGCAGAAAATACTATATTTTGGCAAGGTATAGAGGGCTTTTGATAAACTCAAATTACTCAACTACTTTAATTCAAAACAACCCCAATGAACCACCTCCTCACATACCTCGAAGATTGCATCCGATTCCGAATCGAAACGGAACTAGGCGCTGAAACAGTAACGGCTAAACCGGATCTCGTACTTGGGCAATCCAAACATCCTGATGCACTGGAACGTTTCCTCTTAGAACACAACTTTTCGGAAGCAGAAATCGTGATTTGTCTCTTGGCGATTGTGCCGCACATTGAAGCGGGATTCATTACACGGATTATCACAAGTCTTTTGCCCGCAGGAGGTGAGTTTGCAGAGTTTGGTGGAATCAAAGGGAAAACGCACCGCGGAATTATCCCGACAGGCGAAACAGCAGTGTATGTATTGGGAGGAAACGATCCGCTTGCACGCATGGAAGCAAAAAAGCTATTAGATGGAAGCTCTCGATTGTCGGAACAAAACATCGTGACGCTCGGTCCAGTTGCCACTGGCGAATCATTAATTAGTGGTGTGCTCACGGTTGACCACGAAACCATGGAGCTCATGACCACAGGTCGACAAGTGAAGCCTGCTCTCAACAAGGATTTTCCAGCATCTCTAGTGCAAACAGGGTTGACGTGGGATAATTTAGTGCTGAACACAGAAACGCTGAATGAAGTGAAAGAGATCGAAACATGGTTGAAATACAACAATGTGATCTTGGATGATTGGGGAATGAATGGAATCATTAAGCCAGGTTATCGCGTGATGTTTTACGGTCCTCCCGGAACAGGGAAAACGCTTACGGCGGCCTTGCTCGGGAAATTTACTAATCGTGATGTGTACCGCATCGATCTATCCATGGTGGTCTCAAAGTACATTGGAGAAACAGAGAAAAACCTCGGGAAACTCTTTGATAAAGCCGAAAACAAAGATTGGATTCTCTTTTTTGATGAAGCAGACGCCATTTTTGGAAAACGAACAAGCGTACGTGATGCGCACGATAAATACGCCAATCAAGAAGTTTCCTATCTCTTGCAACGCATAGAAGCGCATCCTGGATTAGTCATTTTGGCGTCCAACTTTAAGAGTAACATCGATACAGCATTCTCGCGGAGATTTCACTCCATCATTGAATACAAGTTGCCCAA
>JBFHGY010000231.1:0-5462 GCA_041582905.1 Crocinitomicaceae bacterium
ATCATTGACAATATCCAAGTATACCCTGGACATGAACTCGTGTTGGTCCGATCAGTCGTTACTTTCGTGATTAGTTGGTCGGTGATTCGCTACCGAGGACTCTCCATGTGGGGCGTCAACAAAAAATGGTTACTTATTCGAGGAATCGCCGGAACCGTAGCACTTACCATTTTCTTTTATACGATCCACGAAATTCCCTTAGCCATTGCCATTGTTGTTCAGAATCTCTCTCCGATTTTCACCGTTATTCTCGCAATGATTTTATTGAAGGAGCGCGTATTGGCTTTGCAATGGTTTTTCATCATTTTATCGTTTGTTGGTGTTGGATTGATAGCACTCGATCAGTTTATCTCGTCAGATCACCAGTTTGAACAAATCTCCTTCTTCTGGTTAGGAATGGGATTGATTTCAGCCTTTGTAGCAGGAATCGCGTACGTTGCCATCATGAAATTACGCACGACGGATGCTCCAATTGTGATCGTTATGTACTTCCCGATGGTCGCGATTCCACTGATGATTGTCTTCTGTTTCTTCGAATTCACCATGCCTCGCGGAATCGAATGGTTACTCTTGCTAATTGTGGGTGTTTTCACGCAGTTTGCACAAGTCTACATGACCAAAGCACTTCACGAAGGAGCGGCCGCTACGATCACTCCTTTTAAATATTTGGGAATCATTTACGCCTTTCTCGTTGGACTCTTTTTCTTTGGTGAACAATTGAGTTGGATGGTAGAATTAGGAATTGCCATTGTTCTTGTCGGTGTATTGACGAATGCCTTTCTTCGCGCACGAAAGAAGTCCGCTGCTTAATCCAATTTCGGGACAAAAAATTTGTATCTTTCGTTCGTATGAGTAAAACAATTGAACGCGGTAAGCTCGCCCAGTTCGGGAATTTAGAGATTCTTGCCAAGCAAGTGGTAGAAGGATTTATTACGGGACTTCATAAAAGTCCGTTCCATGGTTTTTCTGTTGAATTTGCTGAGCATCGTTTGTACAACAAAGGAGAATCTACCCGACACATCGACTGGAAATTGTACGGTCGAACGGAAAAGTTGTTTACCAAAAAATATGAGGAAGAAACGAATTTACGTTGTCAACTCGTAATCGATTGTTCCTCGTCTATGCTTTACCCTGCAGATACGGATGAGAACAAACTCGAATTTTCCGTGTATGCTGCCGCTTCGATCATTGAGCTCATGCGGAAGCAGCGCGATGCAGTAGGACTTTCGCTTTTCACGGAACAACTGGACATTCATACACCTGCAAAATCCTCACAGCGTCATCACCGTTATTTGTACAGTGAGCTGGAGAAATTGTTGACGCAATATGAGAAAGGAACGCATACCACAGCCTCAACGGTTGATTGTTTACATCAAATCGCGGAGCAATGTCACCAGCGAAGTCTGATTGTGATTTTTTCCGATTTATTGGATGATCCGAACAAACTGGATGAATTTTTCCAAGCGCTTCAGCATTTGAAACACAACAAGCACGAAGTGATTCTATTTCACACGGTAGATCGCAACGCGGAAATTGATTTCGCTTTCGAAAACCGTCCGTATCAGTTTGTGGATATGGAAACGGGGGAAAAGATCAAATTACAACCAAGTCAATTCCGAGAAAACTACACGAAAGCCGTCAATGCTTATTTTAAAAATATCGAGATGCGTTGTGCCGATTATCGAATTGATTTCATGCCAGCGCACATTGGCGAAGGATACAATGAAGTGTTGTTGAAGTATTTATTGAAGCGACAGAAGTTGCATTAGAGGGGTGTTGGATAGGTTGGATTGTTGGATCGCTACGCTTTTGGATTATTGGATTGGTTGGATCGCTGCGCGTTTGGATTATTGGATGGTTTTGCTTTCTGATCACTTCGTTTACGGATAAACCGAAGACTTCGGCTTCGCTCAGCCTGACAGTTAGATCGTTGGATTATTCAATCCTCCAACTATACTTTTTAGGTTGATTTGATACATCTTTCAAACCATCTCGAAATCGATCCAATACCTCCTCGTTTTCCATCATAAAGTGGTTAAAAATGGGAGTGCCACAAACACCATCGAAAGTACAAACAGGATGATTCCTGACCTCACATAGGATTTCATTGTGGGTTGATAAAAATTTCGGATCGTTTTGGAAAGTAGGAAAGCAAAACTCAATCCAAAGAATACTAAGAACCCTGCAATGAAAAAAGTAGAGAACGACCAGGTCAGTCCGGGAATAAACAGCGATATGAGGAGTAAAAATGCAGGTAACATAATCCCAAAGGTGGATCCTGCTAATGTGAAAACCCAACCGAATCTTTTGTGACGAACAAGTCCAATTCCTCCGATAATTAAAACAATTCCAAAGAAAAAGATGAGGCTATTGTAGCCGGCTCTTTGAACAATAAAAGCTGTCATATATTCCTCATCCGAAGGAGTCAAAATTCCCAAATCTTCGAAAATCAGATTGAAATAATAGACAATTGCAAGGAACCCAAATATTACATGTAGGACACCTAGAACAATCATTAAATCACTTGGGACTCGGCTTTTAAATTTCTTTGATGCTGGTACCGACTGGGCATCTTCAATTTTATCGTTATCGAGAAGAGTATTATTCATTTTGTCTACCATCGAAACTCACCATCCTCAGATCGCTTCTCGTCCACTAACTTGCCGTTTTCGTAGGTTTCGATCAGATAAATCTCTCCAGATTTCTGGAAATACTTCACAGTGCCATTACCATCCTTTAATGTTCCATTGTCTATTTCCTTTCCTGCTTCGTCGTACGTTCTCACATTCATGAGTAAGCCTTCGTTGTAATGCTTTTCAGTCCAAAGTCGCCCACTTTCTCTGTAATACCTGTAAGCACCGTGATCAAGACCATTTTTGTATTCCGCTCGCATTTGGGTTTTACCATCTTTATAATAGAGAATGTACTCTCCATTCAAGCTATCATTTAAATAGTTTGCTTTCGAACGAACTTGTCCTGAAGAAAAGTAAGTCGTAACGATCCCCTCCCGATTATCGTTCACAAATTCGCCTTTAATAAAAACACTACCATCGAGAAAGTACTGCTCATATTGTCCATTCAACTGATCATCCACAAATTTGAGTTTTCCCGCAACCTTTCCATTTGGAAAGAAGTAGGTCATTACTCCCTCTTGTTTTCCATTCACATAAGTAGCTGTTCTGAAATGGATTTTCTTAAACGTTTTATCCTCAATAACGTATTCTTTCCATTCTCCTTCGCGCTGATCGTCATCATATTTCCCCAATCCATACACTAAAAACACGGAATTCAGGACTTTTGGCTCATCTTTGGAAGATAGTACGAATACATTGTCGAACCTTACCTCATAATCCTTCCATTTTCCAATTCTCTTCTCTCCATTGTAACTACCTTTTGGAAGAAAATGTTTGTTTGCATAACCACTTTTCATGTAGGCATCCATAACGGAGTCAGCGATAAAAACGTTATCCTGAGCAAGGGTATTTCCAGCCAACAACCCCATCAACAGGATCGATGACAATTTAACGATGTGCTTCATATTTTGATTCTCTTACTTCTCCACCTTAAACGACTTGAAGAATTTTTTTGCCTTCTTCGCGTCCCACGCATTTTTCTTCGCTATGGCAGTAATTTGAAATTGAGTTTTATTCAGAAAGATCACTCGGTACTCTCCCGTTAGATCATTTTCATCAGAATTTAGCATAACCGCTGTCCCCACTTTTTTATTGACTGTCCACTCAGACTTTTCTTGAACTTCTACCCCAAGTGCCTCAGTGAAGGCATCGACAGATACATCCAGTAAGGGATCTGACTTACTATCATCAAACTGATCGTCGTAAATTGAATAAGTTACGAAGAAAACCATATCGCCATCAATGGCTTGCGTTTTCACCATGCTATACTCTTCTGTTCCGCTGTTCTCAGTTGTAAACTCGGCAGGGAAAGTCACAGATAATTTCGCTTCAGATGACGTGTATTTATACTTTGGCGCAGGTGCTAAAGACGTGATTACAATTAAGAGAATGAACAGGATTCCTGTTGCAAAAAATCGTTTCATAGTATTCGGTTTTGATTAAAGGACAAGTTAAGGAAAAAAGCGCTTCGTGATTCAGTCCGCCTGGTGCTCTTGTGCAGTAAGATCGAGAACCGTCTTCACTGGACTAAATACTTCCGAAGGAATTTCCACAAATAAGGTGTTCCAGTGATACATTCCTCCATTCCACAAACCAGGCAGTTCGCGGTAATAAATCGTTTTTCCGTTGTACGGTTTTTTCACCACGAGATATTGTTCATCGTTGGCGAAATTGTGCAGATTCAACCTATTTCCGTCGAGATCGTTTTTAGATGCTACAATCATCACAGGGTTAAAGTGACTACTCTCCGTCATAATTTTCTGTTGATCTTCCGTTGAAGAAATCTGAACCTTTTCCACAATTTGCTTGGTAATCTCTCCCGATTTCTCAATCCAAAATGGCCCACCTCCAGGCGCTCCCTGATTCAACACCATTCCACAAATACGCGTAGGTCGGGCTACCACCTTCTCCAAAAGCTCTTCAGACAACTCTTCACTTGAAGGAAACAACTTGTATCGTTCATTCAATTGCTGAAATGCTGCATCCGAATACTGCTCACGGAGATTTCTCAACTCGTTTTCGAACTGCTCCAAAACGCCCATCAACACTTTCCACGTTTCATTGGAACGTTGACTTTTCGAAATGTGCTGAACATTATCGATATTCTTAATCAGAACAACATCAGCGTCCATATCATTCAGATTCACCAAGAGGGAACCATGCCCAGCAGGACGTCGGAGGGGAAATCCATCCGCCGCGATTAAATTTCGGTTTTCATCGAAACAAAACGCATCTGTAGCGCGATCTTGCGTAGAGAACTCAACATGAATTGAACGTTCATCGACCTTTTCAGCGATCGACTCCTTCACCTCTTCCTGATAGCCATCTTGTAACGTAAAATGAATCGAAGGCTCATTTTGAAAAAGTTCTTTTGCCTGAATCACATGTTCCTGGAAGGCATTCAGAATGCTATTTTCAGTAATATGAAATGGAATTAGTCCCTTGGGGCGCTGCAATAAATTCATCTCTGCCGGACTTAAAACAAGCTCTGCAATTTCTTGCTCACTCATTTCTTCTATGCGCTTTTTTTGAGATTCATCTAGCGAATGGTATATAGCCAATGATCGAAACACCTCAAAAAACTTTCGAGAACCTTCTGTATGCATTGAAGATTCCATAAAACGGTATAATTCATCGAACATTCGCGAACCTGATCCAGAAGCAGGAATGAAAAAAGCATATTTCTTTTGATCGGAAAACGCGCTAGAAGCAAATGTCGATTGTTGGGCATCATCGAACCGTAAGATTCCGTTTTCCAGAGAACAAGCCTCTATGAGATTCATCGTCGGATTTCGGTCGAAAACCTGAGCTTTCTGTTTCAAACTACTG
>JBFHGY010000232.1:0-5458 GCA_041582905.1 Crocinitomicaceae bacterium
CTCAGGGGAGGAACAAGTTTCTGTGTTCTTGGTTAATTGCGGTATCAATAACCAATATTTAAACACATGAAAAAGATAATGAAGTACGCGTTCTGGGTTTGCCTCGGTCTTGCCCCAACGTCTAATCAGTTATTCGCTCAAACAAACACTGTATTCGGTAACTCAGTTGGAAGCGGAGGAAACGATAACTCGTTTTACGGCTATGCCGCAGGCCAATTGAACTCGAGTGGAGCGAACAATACCTTTGTCGGTTCTTCTGCTGGAATGTCGAACACCACAGGAAACAAGAATGTTTTTGTGGGCTGGTACGCTGGAAATGCAACCACAACAGGGTATAACAATTTATTTCTCGGATCAAAAACGGGAAAGGACAATACAACGGGATACCGCAATACCTTCGTTGGACCTGGTGCTGGATTATCAAACACATCTGGTTTTCAAAATACCTCACTTGGATACTTGGCAGGGCGAAGCAATACGACTGGGACGCAGAATGTGTACCTCGGGTCGCATGCTGGTTTCAATAACGTAGGTTCCATGAATGTATTCATCGGAAATCAGGCGGGATACTATGAAACTGGAAGTAATAAACTGTACATCGATAATTCAAGTACAACAACTCCACTTATTCACGGTGATTTCTCTAATGATCAATTGACGGTAAACGGTGATCTTTCTGTAACCGATGGATTTCAAGCGTCTTCTATCGATTTGAACGGAGCTGGAGGTATTAATTTCGGACTAAATTCAGAATCCATTCTAAGTTGTAATGAAACCAGATGGCATTTTGAGCTTCATAGAACGTGTGGAGTAGGACCGCTTCCACCACCGTTTAAGGCAATGACACTTCGTTATGCCAATGATGGAATCAATTTAGGAGTCGGAACTCAGGCACCACAAGAAAGATTGGATGTGAACGGAAAGGTCCGAGCAATGGATTACTTGACATTTTCCGATAAGCGATTGAAGCAAGACATTCAATCGATAGGGAATGCTTCGGAAATCTTGAGCAAATTAGATGGAGTTAGGTATTCTTTCCGTGATGAATTAAGAAAGGAAGGACGTGATTTGCCTAAAGGACAGCAAATTGGATTTATCGCACAAGACCTTCAAAAAGTGCTACCAGAGGCGGTAAGCGAAGATGAAGAAGGGTATCTCAGCGTTTCTTACCGAAGTTTGATTCCACTTTTGGTAGAAAGCCACAAAGAATTGAAAGAGGAGAATGAAGAGCTAGCAGCATTGCTGAGAGAAACACAAGCGGCGAATCGAAAGTTGGAGTTGGAAATGGAAAACATCAAGTCCATGTTGACTTCGTTAACCGAAAATGGTTCAACTCAGACGGTTCAATTGGAAGGAGAAACGAAGGAAATGCTCCTTCAAAATACACCAAATCCTTTTACTGAATCAACCACTATTGAATACCACTTGAGTGATGAGTGTGCTGGAGCGAAATTGTTAATTACGGATTCGAAAGGAATCGTGATCAAAACAGTTGAAAAATTGGAAACGGGAAGAGGAAAAATCGTTTTACAAGCAAATTCTTTAACTCCAGGGAACTACCGCTACACCTTGGTATGTCAAGGGGAGATATTGGCATCGAAAACAATGGTGATTGTTCGATAATGGACGTTGAATGAGTTCAGCATCCACCTTTTAAACCAAAAAACACATACAATGAAAAAGATCTATTCAATTCTGGCAATGGCAAGTATGTCATTGTTGGCGAATGCTCAAACGGTCCTGGTAGACGAAGATTTTGAGTCGTATACTTCGAATCAGTCTTTGGCGCAACAGTCTACATTATGGGAAACCTGGTCGGGTTCTCTTGGCGGTGCCGATGATGCTGTGGTATCTACTGATGCTGCGCTAAGCGGAACCAATTCATTGCTCATCTATCATGACAATGACATGATTTTGCCGATTGGAAACTACACGTCTGGACATTTCATCATTGAATTTAATGCCTACATGATTGAAGAGGCGTATTTCAATGTGATGCACACCTGTAAATCATCGTGGGCATTTGATCTATATCTCACTTCTTCGGATGAGATTCTGTATCTGGATCAACCAAATGCAGGCGCCAACAGTGTATTAATTGATTCCTATACGAATAACGAATGGGTCAATTTTCGGTTCGATATCAATATTGATTTAGATTCAGTGACGACATACATCAATAATGTGAAACGTCACCAGTCGGTGTTTAGCAATGCTGCAACAGGAAGTACAGGAAGTGGTTTGACGTGTGTCAATTTTTATGGATTGTCTGGCTTCAATGGAGTCGCTCATTCGAATTACCATATCGATGATATTTTGATTACTCAACTCAATACGGCCAATGTTGATGAGTTAGAAGCCCCAGAGATTTCGGTTTACCCAAATCCTTCGAATGGACAGTTCGATGTGCAATGCAATGAGTTGATTCAAGGCATTTCGATTGTAAACTATCTTGGTCAGGAGGTGGCTCAATTCACAACGACAAATGCGCTAGATGTTTCTCATCTGGAGAATGGAATGTATCAAATGTTGATTTCTACGGAGTCGGGAGTATACCGAAAGGAGCTCGTGATCCATGAGTAAATGACTTCAATGTAGATGAATATCCATACAGCTAAAAGGTGGATGTGAAACCTGGAAGGAATAAACCATCTACTACAACAAAGCCTGGCAGTAATGTCGGGCTTTTGTTATCTCAACTCAATTTTTTGTAAAATCGGATCTTCTTCCTCTTCATTCTGATTGCTCTCACCAGAATCAAGACCATCAACTGGTGGACTGAGGCTCTCGAAGTCCACATCTTCCAACAAGGCTTCTGGTGATTTCGGTCTCAATGCTTCTTTCCAAACAAAACCTTGAACAAATTGCTCGTCCGTTTTAATTTGATCCATCGGATAAAACACTCCGTCAGGTTCTTCAAGATAGGTAATACCACTTACTTCATTACTGTCAATATCGACACGTAAAGTGCTTGAGTAGAGTCGATTCATCCCTTTTCGTTCTTTCACAACGGTAGAATCTGTTTTCTTTTCCTCTTCGGGATAGAAGATGGTCACCGCATTTCCATTGACATTAGCACGATACAGGTCGTTATCTCGGAAATAAGCAATGATGTCCTTTCCTCCAATTTGATTAAAGTACTGATCATCATCAACGGACATAATCACCGAACTTTTGTTCTTGATCAACACTTTGTGCAAGGTAGAGTCGCTGAGTTGCAATTCCATGGAATCGCCTTTAAGTTCAGCTCCGTTCGACCAAACAATCGGATCGCGGAACAGTTCCATTTTATCTTCGTTCGGAGCATAGGAAATGCTATCAGCTCTACATTGAAATTTAGTCGAGTAAATCGATGCTTTACGATGAGCACGCATGAATTCGACACTGTCTTGTTTGTACGAATAAAGTGTGTCGGCATGAACGTAAAGTGTATCGTCTTTCAGTTCTTTTATGGCCAAAGCATGACCTGTCAGGTACGAGTAATGGAGACTATCAGAAATAAAGGCGTAATCACCTTTGAAGGACATTTTCTGCGTTGTGTCGCTGTAAAACACATTTCCTTTACCGATGGAAGTGCCTTCCTTCGGAAGATAGAGTAGGGTGTCACCTCGAATGACATCACTTTTACGCGTGATTTCAGCGTTTCTTCTAAGTTCACCTTCTTCCGATTCCGTATTGTACCAGCCTTCTTCACAGTAGATGGTATTTCCTTCCGTTTCGATGTTTGTCGGACCGTAGAAATAGGTCTTTTTCTCACTGTAACGATAACGCAGAGTGTCGGTCGTCATGTGAATGTCTTTGCTTTGGTATTCGACATCATGACTAAAAAAGAAATTCTTTGATTCAGGATGAAAATACCCCACACGACTCGTGAGCACTTCTCGGGACAAAATACTTTCAACGCGTCCACCGTGTTTGTAATTGGCTTGACTTTGTCGTGCGTCATACTCAAGTGTATCGGTGGTGAGTTTGTATTCATTGTCTCGCACGCGTACATTTCCCCATAATTTCGCTAAGCGTGTTCTACCGTTGTAGTACAGTGAGTCACAAAAAAGATTCAGCGTATCCCGTTTATTGATGTGCACGCGACCGTAGGCTCGAACAATCTGTTTCTTTTCGAAGTAATGAGCCGAATCGCAATACATTTTATTCCCTTGGTAAAGGAAATTAACATTGCCGATCAATCGGAGACGATTTGAATTCTCGTCCATGATCATTTTTTTTGCACCCGGCAATAGCTCCAGAATGCTTTGGGTAAAACCTTGCACAGGAAGCAAAAAAAGTGCGCATCCGAGGAGCGCACTTTTCACTATATGTTTTATTGTGATCAAGCGAGCACTTTATTGTTTAATGTTTGCGTTCTATCTGGTCCAACAGATACCGTTGTAATCGGTACTTCCAATTTTTGTTCCAAATAGTGAACGTAATCTTTCAATTCCTGTGGCGCATCATCAAAAGAAGTCAATTTTGTTGTGTCAGAATTCCAACCTTTGATTTCCTCGTACACAGAAACGATTTCCACATCATTAACGTCGTAAGGGAAGTAATCGTATCGCTCACCATCAATTAAATAATGCGTACATACCTTGATTGTTTCGAAAGCATCCAAAACATCTGCTTTCATCATAGAAAGTTCAGACACTCCATTGATCATGATCGCGTATTTCAATTGAGGAAGATCTACCCAACCACATCTTCTAGGACGTCCAGTTGTAGCTCCAAATTCTCCTCCTTCTTTTCGGATACGTTCTCCTACTTCGTCGTCCAACTCAGTAGGGAAGGGACCACTTCCAACACGTGTACAGTACGCTTTGAAAATTCCGATTACATCTCCAATTTTCGTTGGGGCAACACCCAATCCAGTACAAGTTCCTGCTGTTACCGTATTTGACGATGTTACGAATGGATACGTTCCAAAGTCGATGTCGAGCATGGTTCCTTGAGCACCTTCCGCTAAAATTTTCTTTCCAGCTTTCAATGCGTCGTTGATGTATTGCTCGCTATCGATAGCTGTCAATTCTTTCAACTCTTGAACTGCTTGCAACCATGGACCTTCCAACTCCGATAAATCATATTCGAAATTAGGGAAGTGATTCAACATGTCTTTATGCTTGTTGACCAATGTGGTGTACTTTTTCTCAAAGTTTGGAGAGAAGATATCACCGACACGCAATCCATTACGACCTGTTTTATCCATGTATGTTGGTCCGATTCCTTTCAAGGTAGAACCGATTTTGTCTTTCCCTTTTGCTGCTTCCGAAGCGGCATCCAACAAACGGTGAGTTGGGAGGATGAGGTGAGCTTTCTTCGAAATCACCAAGCGCGATTTGATATCGATATTGTACGGAGCCAATTTCTCCAACTCTCCTTTAAAAATTACAGGATCGATCACTACACCATTTCCGATGATGTTCAGGACACCATCACGGAAGATACCAGATGGAATCGTGTGCAGAAC
>JBFHGY010000233.1:0-5457 GCA_041582905.1 Crocinitomicaceae bacterium
GCAGCATTCGACGGTTTCACTAGACTCATTATGGCTCCAGCGAGTCCCAGCTTGAAGAAGGTTCTACGTTTTAAATCACTCATCTTTATTCTTTAAGTATTCTTTCAACCATTTTCGGTAAGCAGCCACATTCTTATTGTGCTCCGCATTTGTTGTCGCAAAATTGTGTCTACCTGTTCCGTCACCACACAAGAAAAGGTAGCTCACATCCGCTGGATTTAACACTGCATCCACCACTTCATAAGGAGGAAGACAGATCGGCCCAGGAGGAATTCCCGTGTAGATGTATGTATTGTACGGACAGTCCTTGTCGCGATGCACATTCAATAAGTGTTCCACGCCTTTCAAGCGATCCGGCCAGCAAAACTTAAAGGTTGGATCTGCCTGAAGTGGAATTCCTTGCTTGATACGATTGAGGTAGAGCTTCGCGATAATCGGCCATTCTTCTGGCACACGCGATTGTTCCATGTAAACGATACTCGCCAAGGTCACAGCTTGAGATGGAGTTTTCAACCCAATGTTTTTCAACTTTTGTTCTCGCTCTGGCGTCCAGTAAGCTCGGAATTCTGCCGCCATTAATTCCACAAAGGTCTCGGCATCTATATCAAAATACATTTCGTATTCCCTCGGAATAAAAAGGGCTGGAACTTGCTCTGCTGTAAAACCGTATTTCTTCAAGGTTTCCGGTTTTAGGATATAATCAACGATAGAAGCACTATCCGCGAGAATGCATTTACTGATATTCGAACCGATGTCTGCAATGACTTCACAACGATTGAATAACACGCGAACTTTCTGCTCCGCTTTTCCTTGTCCATTCTCTCCTTTTACAAAGCCATCCAATAAATTGGCATGCGTCGTTCCAGAAAGAATGACGTACTTTCCTGCCGCAAACGCATTTGTATCGATGGAATACTCACTCACAGCCTCAAAGAATTGCTTTTGATTGGACAAAACACCTGCCTCTACTAATTCATTGGCTAGTTGAGTTGCCGTTGGATCTTCCCGAAAGAGGAACTTCACTTCCGTTTTATTCTCCGTTCGTTTCGTATCCGAAAAAAGTCCTTTGATTTTATGACGTCCGAGATACGCTCCCACGCCCATCAATGCAACCAGAATAATTATAATTCCTTTCCTACCCATTTTTCTACTTCAATTGTGTTCGTTTGTTGTCCCTTTTCTTCTTTTGAAATGAGGTATCCCATCTTTTCAAAGAGATTTCGGCTTTTGTTATTATTTGTATGAATCAGCGCTTTCAGCTGATAAATACCCAGCTTCTGCGCCTCTAACTCTATCAGTTGAAGGGCTTTCGATGCGTATCCTTTCCGACGAAATTCATCCTCAGCGATTAAAATACCAATTGACCCTGATTTATTTTCATAATTAATGTCAAAAATATCCACAGCTCCGAGTAGGATTTCATCTTTACAAATCATGAATCGCAGTTGCAAAGGCTTTTTAAGATCATGAAAGGACAGAATAAGCTGCTCAATATCATCTATTGAATAAGGGCTTGTATTATCGCTTACTTCCCAATTTTCTGGATTATTTTCCCATGAAAGAATCGTAGGAGCATCGCTGAGAATCGGTAAACGCAGAATAACTCCCATTCACTGTTATTTTGAGAGAGAATTCAGATAAGTATGAATGTCTTCGGTAGAATACTCGGTCAATTCCAATTCGCTGGAAGCGTAGTTCCATGCTGTAACTTCGCCCAGTGCATTCAAGGATTCCAATTCCTCCAATAACTCCGATAGTTTTTGAGGAGCATTTTGATTCAAAACAGATTTAATCGGACGCAAACACGTCACTTTACCTGGGATGGTTTTCTCATAATTTGAAAATACCTCTTTACAGGAATCTACGTCGAAATCCTCTTTTAACTGAATGGCTAGAACCGTAAGGTTTTTACGCTCGATCACACCAATGATATCCTTTAAATCCGTATTCCAGTCCACACCGTTTGATTTCAAACTAAAGTAAGCTCCGTCAACAGAAAGTCCCATGTGCGGCGGAATACTCGTAGGATTCCATATCCATAAATACTTTTGATTCAGTTGAAACTTCTCTGAATCATATACTTTAATGTTCTTCAATACTGTCTTACAATTCAATAGTACCATGAAATACTGAAGTTGCTGGTCCAATTAACCAAATATCCTCAAATCCTCCTTTGTCGTTTTGCTTCGCTTCCACATACAAAGTTCCTCCTTTTGTCTCTACTTCCAATCGATCAATACCAGGGTATTTCGCCATCTGAACCAATCCGCATGCCGTTACGCCTGTACCACAAGAAAGCGTTTCATCTTCCACCCCACGCTCATACGTTTCCACACGAACAAGGGACTTTGATTTTTCAATTAAGTAATTGACATTAACCCCTTCTTTTTCATATACTTCAGAATAGCGTATTTTCTTTCCGTACGAAACAATATCTTCTTCGTTTCCGTCGGTTCTATGTACGTAATGAGGAGATCCTGTATCCACGAAAAAATCGTCCTGAACGCTGTCAATTCCGTTTACATCGAGCATTTCCAAGTACACCAACCCTTCTTTTATCTCACCCTGATGCATTCCATCAATTGCATTGAAACGTGTTTTGTTTTGGATCAATCCAATTGCATGCGCAAAATGGATACTACAACGCGCACCGTTTCCGCAGAAACTTTTAGAACCGTCTGCATTGAAATAATCTACGTAAAAGTCAGCATTTTCATCTGCGGAGAGCTTGATTAGCCCATCTGCACCAATTCCTAATTTCCGATCACATAAAAACTGAACTTGTTCTGTTGTCAAACTGTCAAATTTTCCTGACATATTGTCCAGCATCACAAAATCGTTTCCTGTTCCCTGATATTTTACAAAATCGATTTTCATTGAGTGCAAATTTACAGATAAGAATTGAACTCCCCTTCAGATTTCAAGGGATTCGCCATTTCCAACAAACAAAGGTCTCACAGGACCTTGGTTGAAGATTTTTTGCTTAACAATCTTTAACACGATGTCACATGTATGAAATCAAAGATTGGCGTTATACTTGATAGAAAGAAATCAGATTTTTAACAACACAACCCAAATTAATATGAACAACAAATTGAAAATTTTTGGACTAGGATTGCTGGGTGGGATGTTACCGCTTGCAGCATTTTTACTTTTGAATGGAAGCGACAACCTTGCTCCACAGGAAGATTCCGTTTCGAATACATCAGAGAATCGATTCGCAAGGCAAACAAGTTTCAACTTTTCCAATGCTGTTCCGTCGGAAGATTTCGTAATGGCGTCTGAAAGTAGTTTGAACGCTGTAGTACACGTGACAACCGTAGTGGAAAAAACAACCTTTCAGCGTGATATCTTTTCGGAGTTCTTTTACGGACCAGGATCTGGTGGACGTGAGTACAAACAATATGGCGAAGGTTCTGGATCCGGTGTCATTGTTGCCAACGACGGTTACATTGTGACGAATAATCACGTGATCGCAGATGCGAAGGAAATTGAAGTTACCTTAAACGACAACCGCAAGTACAAGGCGAGCATTGTTGGAACAGATCCATCTACGGATATTGCCGTACTCAAGATTGACGCGAAAGACTTAACAGCTCTTCCACTTGGAAACAGTGACAATTTACACATTGGAGAATGGGTACTTGCCGTTGGAAACCCATTCAATCTTACATCTACTGTTACAGCAGGAATTGTTTCAGCGAAAGCGCGTAATTTAAATATGATTGAAGGAGGACAGTCGAACGATGGATTGGTTCCGATTGAATCGTTTATTCAGACCGACGCTGCCGTAAACCCTGGAAACAGCGGTGGAGCACTTGTCAACACCAATGGAGAATTGATTGGAATCAATACAGCAATTGCTTCACGAACGGGAAGTTACTCAGGCTATTCGTTTGCTGTTCCTGTGAACTTGGTGAAGAAAGTAATGAAAGACTTGATCAGTTACGGAGTTGTACAACGCGGATACTTGGGAATCCAAATGACGGACATCACACAAGAATTGAAAGAATCGAAAAACTTGAAGGATCTCAATGGAGTCTACGTAGCGAGTGTACTTGACGGAAGTGGTGCCGAAGCAGCAGGAATCGTTCCGGGAGACGTTATCTTGAAAGTAGGTAGTGAAGCAATTGTTTCTTCCTCTTCCCTACAAGAAAAGATTGGAAGTCGTCAACCGGGAGATAAAGTAGCGGTCACCATTCGAAGAGCAAACGGAAATATAGAAGTGAAGCAAATCACCCTTCGTAACAAAGACGGTAAAACAACATTGATTTCAAAAGAAGAGATCAAAAAAAACATGGCGCTTGGTGCAACATTTGAAGCGTTATCGAGTAAAGAAAAACAAGAGCTTAATATCCGTAGTGGCGTAAAGATTGAATCCATAGGTGCTGGGAAATTGAAATCTGCAGGTTTGCAGAGAGGAATGATCATCACAAAAATCAACAATCAATCGGTATCCACAGCGGAACAAGTAACCTCTAAATTGAGAGAAACAAGCGGAGGTGTATTACTAGAAGTTATGACGCAATCAGGAATGAAAGATTACGTAGCCATCGGACTTTAAGAACGATGCTTGCGATTTTTTCCTTGATAGCTAAAGATCAGCAGAACAAGATAAACTCCTGATTAAGAAAATGTAAAATTAGTCCTTGTTTTTTTTGGATAACGTTTGCTTTTCGTCGTATCTTTGCAGTCATGCATTTTTTGCAAAAAGAAGTAGGATAAACAACTATGAGACAATTAAAAATTACAAAGTCGATTACCAATCGCGAAAGCCAGTCACTAGATAAGTACTTGCAGGACATTGGTAAAGAAGAGTTGATTACCGCGGAAGAAGAAGTAGAATTGGCCAGAAAAATCAAGCAAGGAGACCAAAGAGCCCTTGAAAAACTAACACGAGCCAATCTTCGATTCGTAGTATCGGTAGCTAAACAGTACCAAAACCAAGGGTTGACCTTACCCGACCTTATCAACGAGGGAAATTTAGGTCTGATTAAAGCAGCACAGAAATTTGATGAAACACGTGGATTCAAATTTATCTCGTACGCTGTATGGTGGATTCGTCAATCAATCTTGCAAGCATTAGCGGAGCAAGCGCGTATTGTCCGCCTCCCATTGAACCAAGTAGGTTCTTTGAACAAAATTAACAAAGCATTTTCTCGTCTTGAGCAAGAATTTGAGCGTCCACCATCTGCTGAAGAATTAGCGGAAGCATTGGAAGTTCCAGAAGACAAGATCAAAGAAAGTCTAAACGTTTCAGGACGTCACGTATCAATGGATGCTCCCCTTTCCACTTCGGAAGATGGAGGTACCTTGATGGACGTTATGGCAAATAATGATTCACCAAAAGCGGATCACGCTTTGATGTCTGAGTCGCTTCAACGCGAAATCGAACGTTCGTTGAGCACATTGACTGACAAAGAGCGCGAAATCATCCGTTTGTTCTTCGGAATTGGA
>JBFHGY010000234.1:0-5450 GCA_041582905.1 Crocinitomicaceae bacterium
CAAAAAGAAACTCTCCGTTGAAACAGACATTAGTGGATTCTACAACGTGATTAGTGATCGCATCACCCTCGCTTCCATAAATAGCACCGAATACACCTATGTCAATATCGGATCATTTCAGTCGAATGGTGCACGCATCAGTTCCAAAGTTCAATACGGAAGCTTGACCTTCAATCTAGGTGCCGCCATCATCGGCCGAGCGAGCGATTTGGTTTCAGATCAACTCATGAATACCTTCATTTATTATCCTGAAGTACAAAGTTCCGCGATGTTCACCCTCAAGGCCTCCAACACCTCCTTCGCTTGTTTCTACAAATACCAAGGAAAGCTTCCGAACTTTTCAGTAGATGAAAATGGAGTCGTTGAGCAAGTGATTACGGAAGATTATCACCTCTTGGACTTTACCATATCGCAAGAACTATGGAGCGATCGCCTCGTATTGACGGTCGGAAGTAAAAACCTACTGAACGTAACGCAGGTAATCAGCGGAGCCTCTTCAGAAACGGCACATGCGACATCCAGCAATAGCATTTCCGTAGGAAGCGGACGATCTTACTTCGCTTCTTTGAAAGTTCAATTATCCAAACAACTCAAAAACAAACAAAAATGAGATACTATCCACTCATACTTTTAGCACTTCTTGTTGCCAGCTGCATGAAAGATGAAATTCCCGTTCCGAAGCACGAAGCAGGAGAAAGTATATCGAACGCGATCAATCTTGGCACAGACTACCGTTATCAAGCCTATTATGATTTTGAAACGAACACCTTCGTTCATCAACATGAAAAAACTGCTTGGGACTTAGGGTTCGAAAGCGACGCTTTAGGATTCCGAATCATTTTGAACTCATCCAAAGCGATGGCAGCATCCCATGCAAATGCGGGAACATTTACCTCGATTACGGACACGACAGGTTCCATTTGGAAATACGATGTCTCATCAGGAAATCTTGATTCAACAGCCATTGGAGATTGGCTCACCGAAGGTGGAGTGTATGTTTTGGATCGAGGCTATTCCCATGATGGAACTCATCAAGGATTTCGCAAGATCGAATTCGAGCAGATCAATTCCGATAGCTATCAAATTCACTATGCCCACCTCGATGGTTCCGATGAGAGCACACACACCATTCAGAAAGATTCCAACTACAACTTCGCCTTCTTCTCCTTTGAAACGAATTCCGTTGTGAACATTCAGCCGCCAAAAGAAGATTGGGATTTGGTGTTTGGACAATATTCTCATTTGTTTGAACCCACTTTCCCCTATTTGGTCACGGGAGTTCTATCGAACCGAAATGAGGTAGAAGTAGCGGAAGTTTTCGATAAAGATTTTTCAGAGATTGAATTTGAAGACGTGAATGCGTATGACTTTTCTTCAAGCATCGATATTATTGGGTACGATTGGAAAACCTTTGTGGGCGGAACCTACGCAACACACGCAGAGAAAAACTATATCGTGAAAACTACAGAAGGATTGTACTACAAAATTCATTTCATTGACTTTTATACGAGCTCTGGAGAGAAAGGAAATCCTGTATTTGAGGTCAGTGCATTGTGATTTTTTATTTAGAACAAATCTAAATACCATAAAAACGGTATTGTACAAAATCCCTTTGAATCGTTCCTTTGTCAAAAAATTAAAAACACCGAAAATGAAAAAATCGTTCCTATTGATTGCTGCCATTTCTTCCGTGGCTTTCGTAAGCTGTAAAAAGAAAGGATGTACAGATCCTACGGCAACCAATTACAGTGCTGAAGCAGAAAAGGATGACGGATCATGTATTGAGGATACCGCTCCTGCGTACACTGTTCCAAGCACTTACTCATTCACAGACGCATCCGGAAACTCAACGGTAAGCTACAGCGGACAAACAGATCGTTTGAACCAATTAGCAGAAATGGTTGTGTTGATGAAAACAGGAACGAGCACAACATTGGATGCGCAAGTGCTGAAAGACATGTTTGCGAATGTAAACGGTGATGGAAATGGAAACTTCTCTTTCTCCTCAACAAAACAGTTAAAAGACAAATGTTTCTCTGCTGATCAAGCACTTTTCGAAACATTCATGGATGAAATTGCCACTGCAAGTATCGATCATGCGACACCGGCAGCGGACGGTCAAGCTGGAACTTTATCCTCTGGAACATCTACTTATTTGTTTGATGCAAACGGTGTTGAGCAGGTTCAAGTGATCGAAAAAGGATTGATGGGAGCTGTGTTCTTGAATCAGGCGCTAAACGTCTACTTCGGATCAGCGAAAATGGACGTAGACAACACAACAGCTGTTGACCCTTCGGCAGGAAAGTACTACACAACCATGGAACACCACTGGGATGAAGCATTCGGATATTTTGGAGTAGATACTGACTTCCCAACAACGATTCCAACGAACTTCTGGGGGAAATACTGTAACGCTCAAGACGCGACCTTGAATTGTAATGCTGATATGATGGATCAATTCCTCCGTGGAAGAGCAGCCATTTCTGCAGATGTTTTAACTGACCGTGACGCAGCGATCACAGCGATTCGCACGGAGTGGGAAGAAATTTCAGCCTACCAGGCGATGGCTTACTTGGATCAAGCGGTAGCCAACTTCGGAACAGACAACGCGAAATTCTTGCACGTACTTTCTGAAGCCTACGCTTTTGCTTGGAACTTGCGTTATGCTCCAACAGAAACACGCCGCATGTCAGTTGCTGAGCACACAGCATTGATGGCTCAATTTAACACCAACTTTTGGTCGATGACCGTTGCCGATATCAACGCGATTAAATCAACGATCGACGCGAAATACTAGTTCTATATTTTACCACAAAAAAGGCATTGCTTTCGAGTAATGCCTTTTTTGTTTCTAGCCGAAAAGGATTCATTTTCAATCCGAACTTGCTACTTTTGAACCATGACATTGAACGCTGCGGCAAAACGAGCACAAAAACACCTTCGACGCGATGTTTGGAAGGCCTGGACGAGTTACTCGCTCATCGAGAATGGTGACAAAGTAATGGTGTGTCTTTCCGGAGGAAAGGATAGCTACACGATGTTGGATATTCTGCTACACTATCAAAAAGAGTCCGATATTTCCTTTGAAATTGTAGCGGTGAATTTGGACCAAAAACAGCCTGGATTTCCCGAAGAAATACTTCCCAACTACCTGACTGAATTAGGTGTTCCTTTCCAAATTATTGAACGCGATACGTACAGCATTGTGAAAGCGAAGCTTCAGGAAGGACAAACGATGTGCAGCTTGTGTTCACGTTTACGTAGAGGAAATTTATACACCTTGGCGGATGAAATTGGCGCGACAAAAATCGCATTGGGTCACCATCGAGACGACATCATTGAAACCTTTTTCATGAATTTGTTCAATGGTTCACGATTGGAGGCGATGCCTGCCAAATATGAAACTGACGACAAGCGTCACGTAGTGATTCGTCCGTTAGCTTTTTGCAAAGAATCTGAAATTGAAGTGTATTCCGAAGCGAAACAGTTTCCCATTATTCCGTGCACGCTCTGTGGATCGCAAGAGAATATGATGCGTAAAAAGGTGAAGCAAATGATCAAAGATTGGGACGAAGAATTTCCAGGGCGATCGACTTCTATTTTCAATGCGCTGCGCAACGTTGAACCTACGCATTTGTTAGATGCCAACTTGTTCGATTTTCATTCGGTTGGAAATGGACAAAAAAACTAAAATATAGATCACTGTATTCTTTGAATCTTCTCATCCCACTCCTTAAAAAAGTTCTTTAAAATATTCTCAAACTTTCGTCTTTCTCCCATTCGAATCTTGTAAACTGTTCCTAAAAGTCTGTCAGTCGTTTTAACAATTATATCGACATAATGCCTTTCTTCGTACCTACCTTCAACGTATTTCTTTGATACTAAAGTTTTAATTTCCCATAAATCGGGATCTATAATAAACCGATAAGTCTCGGGATCATAGTTTTCTTCTTGAAACTCCATTTTATTCAAAACCAAAACTTGTCTTGAGAAAACCTCATTATAGAGTGTTTGATGCTTTTCAATTTCATCTTCTTCAGAACGGGATAGAACAATAACGATTGTAGTATCGGAAATAGAATGAGGCATACCAAAAGACCTCCCTACATTTGTTCTGAACTTTTTAATATCATATAGTGCTGGATCAGTTTTTACTATTGAACTATCTGGAAGTGAATTGGCTCCATTAAAGATCGACTCCCAATCCTGACCGTAAGCCAAGACAGTCAAAAAAAACGAAAATGTGGTAACGAGGAGTTTCATGGAAATTTCAAATTATTTCGGAATCTAACAAAAATAAGCCTATCAACTCGAATAAATCAAAACCTAATTTTTCCAAGAACAGCCGCTCCTCCACTCTTCACAACTTCGGGAAGTTCTTTGTAGCGAATGTTCAATTTGAGTCCGCCACCCATCCAAATTTCCGTTCCAAGGAAGAAGGCGCCTTTATTATTTTGTACGAGTACGGGATGCTCAAACCCTTTCGTACCAAAATCAGCCGCCCACACATCTTTCACTGTTCCTTTCGGCGAAATTTTCACAACGACAAACTCCATTTTCTCATCCAATTCAATATCTCCCAATTTCATCGATTTGAGGTAATTGGAACCATTTTTATTGATTGCGCCTGCTACCACGATATTTTGTTGATCATCCACAATTAGGTTTCCGACAGCACTCATTTCTGTGACAAGGTTCCAATCCAACTTTCCTTTTTTATCGATGTGCGTGAAAACGATATTCCACGTCCCTCCTATCGTATCGACTTCCTCTCCGAACGAGCGCACATCTTGCGACAGGCGATGCACCAAGCAAACTCCACTTTTCGTCTTTGTAAGTCCCATAAAATGAGAACTTCCCTCTCCCATTTTGATCCAGTTCATTTTCCCTTCGGGAGAATAGGACACAACATACGATTCTCGGGCACTTCCATATTGTTTCACCCTGTAATTGATCGGAGCCACCTTTTGCATTCCATTG
Organism: Crocinitomicaceae bacterium; assembly: GCA_041582905.1. Taxonomy (GTDB): domain Bacteria; phylum Bacteroidota; class Bacteroidia; order Flavobacteriales_D; family Crocinitomicaceae; genus UBA4466. Next base: position 4,981 of record JBFHGY010000234.1, read on the forward strand.
CTAAAGCAAGCCGCTTCTTCATAACTCGTACCGAAATAAATTGTTCCGTCACTCGCTACACTCAAATGGTTCTCTTCCATATCACTTGAGCAACATCGAAGTTCATGGTTTACGATGATGTCCCACCACACTTTCTTTCCTTCTTTGTCCAAGAGCATGACGAAATCTCCGCCAATTCCGTTACACGGTAAATCTAGGTTTTCTGTGTAGGTTCCTTCGTCTACATCACCCGCCACAACGTATTGATCATCTCCGTACAATTCGAAATCAACTAGATTGACTTCACTATCGATGTCATTGAATTGTTCAAGTGACATAACCTGTTCAACCATTCCATCCTGCGATAAGCGAACAAGTGCATAGCCGACAGGCGTGTTGATGTAATCATCTCTACGTTGATTGGGAACAGCTCCATATTCTATAATGACCTCATCTGTTTCCGACTCTTCATAATAATCGTAGTCGTAATC
>JBFHGY010000235.1:0-5443 GCA_041582905.1 Crocinitomicaceae bacterium
GACATCGCTTCCATGCACTTTTCGAGGTTTCCACTCTCCATTGCAGCCTGCGCCGATCCGTATAACCAGTCAATATTTCCCGGCTCCTTGGCAACCAACTTATCAAAATTCTTGATGGCATTCGGGTAATCCTTCTGATTCAAATACATGTACGCCAACTCCTGAATGTACCACGTATTATCGGGATCAATTCCTGCTGCTTTCTTGATGTAATTAGAGGAAGCTTCTTTGTTGTCGCGCATCAATTCCAATTCCGACAATGCATAATACACTGCATCATCGTCTTGTCGAATCGCCAAACATTGTTCAAACTTCTCAATGGCCTCTTCTACGCGCCCCGTTGTTTTCAATCGGACTCCCTCATGGAACATTCCAATGTAGGTATTGTTGGGCGGAACTACGTCCCCTTTTTTGACCACGTCTTTTGTTCCGCCGCATGAAGCAAGCAGAAAAACGAAGCCAAAACTGTATGTTATAATTTTATTCATCTATTGTAGAATAATCACCAATGCTCAAATCTCGCGCCAAACCGTTGAATTGAGCAAACGAGCCGATCATGGAGTTTTCAATAATCCCTTTTGAGATGGTTACTTCGTGCTGAATAATGGAATTGCTCACGCGACTATCCGAAATAGACGTGTTATTTCCAATGCTTGCGTATGGACCTACAACGGCATTGGTCAATTTCACTCCTTCACCAATAAAACAAGGTTTAATGATGATCGAATTCTCCATTTGACACGATGCTGGAATGTGTTGCTTACCTTTTTTCGCCTCGTTCTTCAACACTTGTTGATTCGTTTCCACGGTTACTTTCTTGTTTCCGCAGTCCATCCACTGCTCCACTTCTCCCGTTTTGAACACCTTTCCTTTGGCCATCATTCCTTTGATGCCATCGTTGATTTGGTATTCTCCTCCGTGGATAATGTTGTTGTCCAACACATTTTGTAATTCATTCTTCAACTCGGCAACATCCTTGAAATAATAAATTCCAATTACTGCCAAATCGCTTACGAACTCAGCTGGTTTTTCCACCAACTCCACAATCTCTTTGTTGTCATTGAGTTTTACCACACCGTATGCTTCAGGTCGCTCCACTTGCTTCACCCAAATCACTGCATCCGCTGCTGGATCCAATTTGAAATCCGCTTGAATCAATGTATCGGCGTACGCAATAACGGCAGGCCCCTGCAAGGAGTCCTTCGCACACATGATGGCATGTCCCGTCCCGAGTGGTTGATCTTGTCGGTAGATGGATGCCTTTGCCCCCAAATCATTCGCCAACTCGGTCAGACTATCTACTACGTCATCTCCAAAAAAGGCAGGATCCCCCAAGATGAATGCTACTTCATCCACTTTTTCCCCAACCACTTCAGCGATATCGCGCACCAAACGGTGAACAATAGGCATTCCCGCAACAGGAACAAGAGGTTTTGGAACTGTTAATGTGTGAGGGCGCAAGCGACTTCCTCGACCTGCCATTGGAACTATAATTTTCATCTGTTGTTTCTTTTTGTTTTGAGTTTTACTTCACTCCTGTGCTTCCGAATCCACCTTCTCCTCGCTCTGTATCCGAGAGAACATCCGCCTGAACCCATTCTGCTTGTTTGAATTCTGCGAACACTAACTGAGCTACACGCTCACCATCATTAATGACAAAGGTCTCATTTGAAAGATTGATCAAAATAACCCCTACTTCTCCACGATAATCTGCGTCGATTGTCCCCGGTGAATTGAGTACGGTAATTCCATTTTTGTAGGCCAATCCACTACGTGGGCGTACCTGACATTCATATCCTTCAGGGATTTCCAAAAAGAGTCCTGTTTTGATCAAGGCTCTCTCCAATGGTTTCAACTCGATGGGCGCATCAATATTTGCTCGTACGTCTAATCCTGCTGAAGCAGTTGTTTCGTACGATGGCAAGGCGTGTTTTGATTCGTTGATTACTTTAACTTTCATAGACATTTTCTCGTTTGCACACTATTCCCAAAATTAAGAAAATCGACGGTTGAAAGGGCCTGAAAAGGGTTGTTTTACAGAGAAGTTACTAACGTTGGACCGTTAGTTAAATGGAAAAATGGCTTTTGTTGGCTGGCGGTGAGGACGGCACTTCGGCACTTCGACACTTCGAGAGCCTCAGTGTGCTCAGTTTAATCAGTGCGCTTCTACCGTTTTCTTGGGGCGGGTGGGTTTCTCCATGAACCAAACGACAAATACATAAAAGAGAATCAGTCCGTTGTGCACGAAGAATTTGGTCCACGAAAAGATTTTGGATTGATTGAATAATGTCGAGTATTGTATTGTGTCATCTGGCAATTCACTTCGAATCTCTCCCGAAAGTGGCAGTAAGTTCCTTACCATCACCTCTGAAACAACAGTTGATTGATCCATTTCAGTTTCTGTAGCAAACATCGAAGCGTGCATTGCCTCTTCCGGGACATCTCCAATATTCATCATTTTAGCTATAAAAAACAACGCCATCGCCAACCCAAAATACAAACCGAATTTTCGCAGGTTATACTTAATTGGATAGTATTTCTGCCCTAAAATGTAGGACGCCACCATTTGACATCCGTATACAATCAGTGTTGCCCAAGCACTTGCCCAATAACCGTAAATCGGAATAAAGATCACGTTGATAAGTACGGTAATGGCTGCCCCTCCAATCGCGATGTACGCCCCAAAACGCGTTTGCCCACTGAGTTTGTACCAGATCGATTGATTGTAATAAATCCCCAAAAAGACATTCGCAATCAACAGAATAGGCACCACTCCTAACCCGACCCAATAATCTGAGTTACGGATGAAATGTTTGAAAATATCAATGTTGAGTGCCACTCCCAAAAACACCAGACACACAGCAGCAATGAAATAATTCATGATTTTGCTGTAGAGCTTGTTTCGGTCTTTGTTTTTATTCTGTGAAAAGAAAAAAGGCTCGGCTGCGTAACGATAGGCCTGAAGGAAGATCGTGACAATCATTGCCAGTTTGTAAACGGCACTGTAGATTCCCACTTGCGACAACGCTTCTTCGGTCGTTTGTCCAGAGCTCACCAATAAAGGCTTCATCATCACACGATCGAGCGTCTCATTAGCAATCCCTGCGAAACCTGCTATTACCAGCGGTACAGCATACTTGGTCATCGACTTTGCCAATTCCCAATTGACCGTCAACTTTAATCCAAGGAAGTCTTTGTAGGTTCCTACTACCTTCACACTCGACGACAACAAATTGGCGATCAAAATGTACAGAATTCCCGTCATAGGCTTGTCCGAATCGAACAGCACCAACATGAAAAATAGGTTCAAGAAGATGTTTACCGCAATCGCTGAAAAGTGAATCGTTGCGAAGCGTTTCGCCTGATGATTCGCCCTCAATTTCGCCATCGGAATAGCTGTAATTGCATCGATGCAGACTACAAAGCCAAGAATGAGAATGAACTCCGTATTGTCCGGATAACCCATCGAACTGGCGATGGTCGAACTGAAGACCAGTAAGAGCAAAAAGAAGAGGATATTGATCCCCAGAACGGTCAAAAAGCTGTTTCGAAAGACCGTGTCTTTATCGTCTCGGTCATTCAGATACTTGAAAAACGCCGTTTCCATTCCGAAAGTCAACAAGACGATCAGAAAAGCCACCCAGGCGTACAACTCTGATAACACACCATAGTCGGATGTGTGAGCAAATACACCTGTGTAAAGTGGAACTAAAAAGTAGTTGAGCAGTCGTCCAACGATTGTTGGCAACCCATAAATGGCTGTTTGCCCGAGTAAACTTTTTAGTGGATTCAACTTATTTTCTAAAGTTTGCTTTGCGTTTTTCGATAAAAGCGGTTGTTCCTTCTTTGAAATCTTCTGTTCCGAAGCACTTTCCGAATTCTTCGATCTCTACTTCGTAGCCATTCACGCCATCCTGGAAGTTTGCATTAACGGCACGAATCGCCGATGAGATTGCACTTGCCGAGTTATTTAAAATTTTCCCTGCAATTTCGCGCGCTTTGTCCATCAATTCTGGTTGTTCAACCACGTAATTGACCAATCCCCACTGCAATGCATCTTCAGCTTTCATCATTCCAGCCGTGAACACCAACTCGTTTGCTTTTCCACGTCCAACTAATTGTGCCAAACGCTGCGTTCCACCATAACCAGGAATCACTCCCAAACTTACTTCAGGCAATCCAACTCGTGCATTTGACGAAGCTACACGCATGTGCGAAGCCATCGCTAATTCCAATCCACCTCCGAGGGCAAATCCGTTTACGGCTGCAATCACAGGCGTAGAAAGATTTTCAATGAAATCGAACAAAATTGTTTGACCGTTTTGCGCCAACTCACCACCTTGAGCGATCGAAAAATCTGCAAATTCCTTGATATCTGCTCCGGCTACAAACGCCTTTTCTCCAGATCCTGTCAAAATGATCACACCTATACCAGCATCTTCATCCGCCGCTTTCAATGCGTTATGCAACTCTTGGATCGTTTCCTTGTTGAGTGCATTTAATTGCTTTGGGCGATTAATGGTAATTTCTGCAATCTGTCCGTTTGTTTCTACGAGTAAGTTCGTGTACATAATGTTATTGTTTTTTCGATGCCCGAATCTTCAATTCGAAGATCGGCTGTTTCTAATTCGCTTGTAAATTTTGATTAAGATCATCAGTCCAATCGCTACTCCGAAGAATCCAACTGTTCCTTTAATCCAATCCAATCCGTCTTTGAGTACGACCAAGAATACGATCGCCACTAAACAGAGCGTCGCCAGTTCATTCCAGAGTCGTAATCCATTCGACTTCCAGTTAAATTTACCTTTTTTGAAATCAAATAAGATTTTTTGGCAGACAAAGTGGTAGATCAAGAGCACACCAATGAATGCAAATTTAAGATGCATCCATGGTGCATGGAGGTAATACTCCCAATTCAACACTACCATCCAAGTTCCAAAAAGGATTGTTAAGACCATCGCAGGCGTCGTGATGATCCACCACAATCGACTTTCCATCAATTCAAACTGTTTCGAGAGGATGCGCTTTTCGTTTTCCTCTTTATCTTGAGCTTCTGTGTGATACACAAACAAACGTACGATATAGAAGAGTCCTGCGAACCAACTCACCACGAAAATGATGTGCAATGCCTTGATTGTACTGAAGTCCATTTGCCAAAGATAGTTCGAATATTGGATTGAATGTCATATCAATGTAAGAGTTATTCATAGTAGGACGTTAGGTTTGTTTGTGGAATTTGGCGCATCTATTCATCTAAAGAACAATGAAAGGACTTCTATCATTTCTATTCCTCGTATTTCTCTCTCAGTCTTCATTGAGTCAAGACTCTCTGTTTATCACTAATCACTACTCCGTTCAGGGTATTGAGGAAAAATGTGGAAAGCAAATCAACCAACTGCAATGCATCGAGGAACAAATAACTATTCAACAAGCGTTCAAACCA
>JBFHGY010000236.1:0-5435 GCA_041582905.1 Crocinitomicaceae bacterium
CAAATCACGGCATCTTTTCCCTCCAGACTATCAGGTCTCAGAGTAAGTGTTACTTGTGAATATCCAAAAAACGTAAATAATGCAGCCGAAATAGTGGTTAGTAGTATTCTCATAATTAGTTTAATTTGTAAAAATTGTCTCGCTTGTAAGCGATATTTCTATCAAAATACGACTTTCTTACAAATGACCGCACAATACAACTGTGTATTTGCTCTAATTCAATCCTCACTCCAGATCACCACCATCAGCGACTACAATCAAAAGCCTAAGCATTTCTTTTTCAGCAACAAGACGCCGCTTCGCCGCCAGATACTTGCGTGAAAGGCATATTTCCTCCGCACCCTTCAAAGATTCCGTAGTGCACATCCCAGCTTCCGTAGAACGTAAAGTACTTTTTGAACCGCGTTTCGTTGAGCATACGATAGGTATTTCCACACACGCTCATCACGCGACCTTTCTCAAAGTAATGATGCCCATCAAGCAACATTCCATGTTCTTCTTCTGGAATTCCTCCGTTGTACATCACCGCTTGTCCGTAATCCTCACAATCGGATTCTAGTCCATCAATTTTGAGTAAGCGATATGTTACTGAATAAAATTCAATGTTGCCTAATTTTGCCTCAAGCTCTTCGTTTTCCACCGTTATCGGTTTGTCTTCTACCGATCGCGGATCACCAAAACCAGCGCGCTTTGCGGCATTTAAGAAATCATTCCAATACAGCGCACCACTCAAACATTCTCCCCATAAAACGCGATCTTCTTGCAGTGCTTGGGGAATTCTTCGGTTCGAATAAACATCGGAGAAATACATTTCACCACCTGGTTTTAACAGATCGAATGCATCTTTCAATACTTTGTCCTTATCCGAAGCAAGATTGATTACGCAATTGGAAATTATAATATCGAACGAACCTTTTTCAAGATTTAGTTCATCTAATTTTTCAATGTTTCCTTTGATAAATTCCACATTGGACTTAGCATAACCGAATTTTTCTCTGTGGTACTCAGTGTATTTATTGGCAACTTCGAGCTGTTCATCCGTCATATCTACTCCAAGAACATAACCATTTTCGCCGACCAATTTTCCAGCAATGTAACAGTCTCTACCAGAACCAGACCCTAAGTCGAGAATACGAAGACCTTCCACCGCCGATGGAATGGTCAGTCCACAACCATAGTACTTTGCATTTACCTCGTCGGCAACCAATTGAATGGCTTCCAAGATGTGTTTAGGCGGTTTGGTGAGTGTACAGCACGCATTTGTTTTTAAGTCTTCAGAATTTTGCAATTCCTTGCCATAATATTCCTGAACGTTTTCGTGTAATTTATCCATGATCAAATTTACTAAAATGAATACCTTAAACCAAGTTGCATTTGCAATCGTGAAGCAATTCCATCGATCTGCCAAGGCGTAACAGTTGGATTAAAAAATTGGTGCGTCGTCGTAGCACCGTCAGAACTTGTTTTTGCCGTTAATAGCGCATAGCCAGCATTAGTTGTATTAGGTACAAAGTATTGTCTTCCCCACTTGTAATTGAACAGATTAAGAATGTTGAACACATCGGCCGTGAGTTCAATTCTGTGTGCTTTGTTTTTTCCTTTTATGGTATACTCATGTCCCAGATGCATGTCTAATTGAATGTTCCATGGGGTTCTTCCTCCATTTCGTTCCGTTACTTGTCCCCTTTTCGAGTTTAAGTAGGGATCATTCGAAATGTAGGCATCCAATTGTGTCCATTGGTCAGCCGTTGAAATGATGTTTCCATTGGATTCTACGATATCCACCAAATTGATTTCGGATGCGTCTCGTGGGACATAAATTAGATCATTGTTGGAGGAACCATCGCGGTTCAAATCGCCAGCATAAACGTAACTAAAAGGCGTTCCTGAATTTGCGATAAAGAAAAGGCCGACGGTTGTTTTATGTCGCTTTGCAAATGCTAAATCGTAAGTCATATTGGCGATAATTCGGTGTCGAATATCAAAATTAGAGTAACTCAATCGCGGGTTATTCGCCTCGATTGTCTGTGTCCAGTTCCAGTTTGCTTGCGCTGAAACGCGTACACCATTCACCACGTCTTTGGATTCCCCAAAGGTATAAGCCATCATCGCATTGAGGTGTTGCCCGAATTTTTTTCGGACCGATGCAGCAATCGAATATTTGTAACCCTGGGTCGTATTTTTCAATAAGAAAACATTCGCATAATTGGGATCCACACGTTTTTCATCACCGCTTCCAACATAAACAGGGCGGTCATCACTTCCCGCTCCTGTAAGAGCAACTGTGCTGTCCTTCAAGTTTAGTGTTTGGAAAAGAGCATCGTAAATTGTTTTTGTGAATACTCCTTCAAGCGTAAACACAACATCTCCAGGAAGCTTCACATCTGTTGCCAAACTTGAACGCCAAACACGAGGAAGTTTAAAATCAGGATCAACCATATTTACTTCCCGCTTATTCGCTTGCAGTGTTGCCAATTGACCGTAGTCGTCTGTAATTAAAGGCGTAACAGTAGTTGGGCGAATGTCTACAGACCCAAACTGATTTCCATTGTAGATGTAAGAATAGGCTGCCCAGGCAAAAGGCATACGTCCTGCGAAGATTCCTGATCCACCGCGTAATTTCCATTTTTCATCTCCCGTTAGGTCGTAATTGAAGCCTAAACGCGGAGCCAAGATAAATTTTGGAGTTATACCGTTCGCATACTGTCCAAAACTAGGACTAGCAACAACATCTGCAGCAGCATTTTGCTCATTGATAAAGATATTTCCTTCCAATCGTACACCATAGGAAATGCTGAGTCGTTTGTTCGGAGTATATTCGTCTTGAGCATACACAGATGTAAGTAATACTGGAAAATCCGCCGACGGTCTGTTGTAATTATATTCGTAAGAATCATCCGTTAGGTTGTACGTACCTCGAACACGACTCGGTAATTCTGCATAAAAATCTTCCAAGCTCGCATACGCCCATCTTCCTGTATACGGAGTAACAAAATGGTACTTAAAAAGGTACAATTCATTGTGTGTTCCTAGGGTGATTTTATGCTTGTTCAAGTACACATTAAAATTGTCGCTCAGTTCTAATGTCGATTGATTCATTTGAAAAATAGAAGCCTCCCGATAAGAACCAAGAAAGATTTGTCCTACTGATTTATACGTGATTTCAATGTGTGGAAATAACTCTGAGAAGGGCTCTCTGAAATCGTGAATTTTACTGAAACCAACAATCAAATTGTTGAACCTATTCTTTTTGAAGCGTGATTTTAATTCCGCGACTGTAGAATTGGTGATTGAATTATGCGTAAATCCTTGTGAACCAAAATTGAAAATGGTTCCTGAGCGCGTCAAATTTTCACGACTCGCTTGTACAACATTATGGCGTACAGTGAGTGAGTGCTTTTCATTCAAGATGTAATCAAAGCGGAGGAATAATTTATTGTTGATCGTTTGTGTGTTTCCATCACCAAATGTACCTACATCGTAATTGTAACGTTCCTTGAGTGTGTCTGAAATCGCAGCAATGTCTTCTAAAGAGAATACGGATCCTTCTGTTCCAGGTGCAAATAGCAATGGACTGGAACTTCTGCCAATCTCCGCATTGACAAAAAAGAAGAGTCGGTTTTTCTTCAGCGCACCTCCTACACTGAACCCAGATTGAATATTATAAAAGCGCTCAATTTTTTCTCGTGCCTCGAAAGGAGAAAGTCCAGTTGTACTATTATTTCTACCATATGTATATATGGAAGTAGTAAATGCATTGGTTCCGCTTTTGGTGACAACATTTAAGCTGCCCCCGGTAAAATTACCAAGCTTAACATCGTAAGGGGCTGTTGCAACTTGAATTTCTGCCACGGCGTCCAAAGAAATCGGCTGAGTTCCAGAGAGGGCCCCAGGTGATCCGGCAGCGGTAGAACCTCCAGCTCCGACGCCCGGCTCTTGAAATCCGAAGGCATCATTGTTTGCCACACCGTCGATACTCAAATTATTGTATCGGTAATTGCTCCCTACATAACTATTTCCAGCTGCTTGTGGTGAATTTCGCGTCATATCTTGCAGGCTACGATTTAATGTTGGTAGCTTTCCAATTTCCTCAGAATCAATATTCGTCTCCGTCCCTTTTCGTTTGTTCGAAAAAGGATCATTTTTATCAACAGTCACCGTCACTGTTTCAATTTCTGTGACATCCTCCTCAAGTCGAATTTCCATCGTTTTCGTTTCCCCCAAGGTTACGTAGATTTCTGAAGCCTTAAAGGGTTTAAAACTTATGTAGTTCACGGTTACAGTGTATGGCCCGCCAGGAGTAAGTTGAGGTGCAACGAAGACACCTGAAAGATCCGTTCGTGTATTTACAACACTTCCTGTTGGCTCGTGGACAATTGTCACTTTCACCTCAGGAACAGGATCACCTGACATGCTTGTTACATATCCTTTGATTTCACTAGACGTAATTTGTCCAAGCAGCGTAGACGATACGAGTAGGCAAATGAATGTGTAGAAGTATTTCATAGACAGTGTTTTAGTAGGTTAATTTATTGAGAAGGTCAAAAAAAGAAAGGTGGGCACAGCTCAACAGAGCTATCAAAAGTAAACTGTTTTTCATAAGTGTTTTAAATAATCTGTGATACAAACGAATTAGGCGTCCGTTTGGATTTTTGAAGCACGCTTTTTCGTGCTACGTGTACATTTAATTCATACACACTTGAGGAGGCCCTCGTTTTTTGATCTTGCCAAAATGAAGAGGCTGAAGAACCGAAAACAATCGACTTCCAAAGCCGTCTATAATTCCATGCGTGATCTGTCGAATTACTTCGGTAAATACATCGAAGCGACTTTTCAGAAGCTTTTGAATATCGTCGACCGAGTTTAAATCGGACAGAACAGGAAGAATGTTTTGTTCATCCAGATTGGTAAGTTCTAAAAACGCTTGAGATAAGCGCTTTGTTCTCCAAGGAAGGTTTGCGATTTGCTCAGATTTCTCGGAGAAAAACGAATGTTCAAAACCAATCAAGTACAGTCCATTGTCTTTGGTTGAACCAAACACTGCCTGACTTTCACGTAAGAAAGAAACGGAATCAGAGATGTACTCTCCACTCAATCCAACACTGTCATTTCCGACGAGAATTAACTGCTGGTACCCCAGTTTAAACGTATCCTCAAAGGCGAACCGAATTTTTTCACCAAATGATTCACCGTGCTGTTTCGTTTCATCAATGATGATTACATCGTAACCTGTTTCGTGTAATACCGATTTGGTGGTCTCAATAAGATGCTGGGCAATTTCCAGATTCTTCGCATGAGAAGGATGCCACTTCTTGTTTCTTGCTTCACAATTGCGTGAGCGCGAGAAAAAGATGATTCCAGTTCGCGTATTCCCAGAAAAATGATCATTCTTAATGTTCATCCGATCCGAAGTGAGTTTTCAGTAGTTTCTTACC
>JBFHGY010000237.1:0-5435 GCA_041582905.1 Crocinitomicaceae bacterium
ATGAAACAACAGTCCTTTTATGCAGAAGGCTTCGGATTGGTTCGATTTGTCCGTTTTCATGAGTCGGAAAAAATCAATGAAACCTACCTGCTCACCAAGGTTTTATCGGAGGATGAATGGATGGAGTTTCAGAAGTAATTCATTCCAGTCACCCCCCCAATAGTTTACTTTACCTTTTTTAAGGTGTTCAAACCAATATGCGGCCAATTAATCGGCAACGAAGGGTCCAATTTCGTTGGGAAAATAATATTGATGTTTTGAGCGTATTGCAATCGTACTTCGCCCGTAGTTTTTTCCTTCGAGATCCAGTAATCTACGGACATTTTGGTGGTGTTAATTTGCGTTCCGTCAAAGCCACCTCCAACGAAGGGAATACTTAACAAACCTCCCGTTCCATTTTCTGTGGAAAGCGATAGATGATTCGTACTGGCAAATTCAACACCAGCGTTAGCATCAATCAACGTTTTATTGGGTTGCTGCGGATTAAAGTGAGGATAAAATGGGTATCCATCTAGTGAATGCGTAGGGGAATCGTAAGTTGAGATTCCGTATTCAACAGGAAGTGATCGCGTTGGATCCACCGTTGTTGGACTAGCATTGTTTCCCGTTGGATCAATCTGCGGAGAAGCTTCTTCCTTGTTTGATCCCAGACACAACATGGAATTACCGTGAGGGATTGCTCCCATTCTGGCAATTTGGTAGTTGTTCAATCCATAATCCGCGTAATTGGTGATATTCAACAACATTCCTTGCTCAGCATGAATGGGCGTTCCTTTCGAGAATCCTCGACGCTCAAAAAACGCTTTAATTTCTTCGTAATGAGGATTACTTGAATCCACTCCAGCACTATCGATGCGCTGTTCGTACAATAATGCTCCAATTTGCTGGATGCGTTGACCGTCCGTTGACGGACCAAAGCCAACTTTCGGGCGGAATTGACCTCGATTTAACGTGACACTTATCGGTGTAAACGTAATCGTTTCAATGTAGGGGATCGTTTCTAAAATAAAACCATGACCACTATTGAAGAAAAGAGGATCATCATCAGACGTTAATGGTCCAGGAACGGCAATTAAGTTCCAACCTTGATTAGGGTCATTTGTCCATGTTCCTGCCATGTCATACAGTGGTCCAAGCATACTTTCAGCGTTTGGATCATCAATAGACAACTTTTGAAAAGGGGGTAATGAGTGAAGAGGATTCATATTATTTAGTGAATTTGTGATAGACACCGAATATACGGAATAATTAGGACAAATTATCCATCACTTTTCACTTGTTGGCATCGACTAAACGCCTACTTTTCTGTGTATGTTTTACGAAGATTTTTACTCCTCCAACAACTTTTCAATGCGTTCCATTCGCTTTTTGAGTGATTCAAGCTCTGCTTTCTGTATGGCATTTTCTTTTTCTAATTCACTCATTTCTTTACGTTGATCTTCGATCATTTCTTGCTGTTCCTGCACGGCGTTAATCAAGGCGTAGGTGAATTTGTTCGGGTCCACTTCTAAATAGCGTTCAGCTTCTCTTGAATCACCAGTGAAGTCCGCATCTTCTGAGTTTTCAGATGCATTAATCGTAACCTCGCACACCATATCTGGAGCAATTTCTTGTAATTCCTGTGCAATAACTCCTTGGTAAACACGCCCGTCGATGGATTCATTTTCGCCCCAAACCTCCTTCATTTTATCATTATAGCTGAAGCTAACAGGACGAACTTTGGTAATTAAGTCCAAACCTTCTTTGAAGTCAACAATATCCTTTTTGAGTCTCGCATCTGAAAAAACGGCCCAAGTTCCACCTCCTGTTTTGTTGGCAGTACCATTCACCGAGAGATCAGCTGTTGGAGCCGCTGTTTTTAATCCCATTCGTGCACCATTTCGCGTAAATGTGGCAATTGTTGTTTGACCTGTACACCCTACGTTCAGGTTTAACACATTCGCAGATCCATCATGAATGAATTCAAAACCGCACAGTGTTCCAAGCGCTCCCGTGTAATTCGGAACGTTTTCTTCAAAAGCAAACCTTCCTGATTCTACGTTATTAAATCCACCGGAATTACCCAATTTAAGCGCCGGAGTGGCATTCGCGACAATGAGCGTGTGAACACCAGGTGTTGTGTAACCAATGGAAACTCTTCCCTGCGTATACATGTTGTCCGCGATGTTGTTGGGCGCCGTTGTTGTTCCAACTTCGTAGAAATCGATGTCGCTACTGGTTGCTGTGATCAACTTTAGCCATTGTGCACCCGACCAATAATAGAAACCTGTTCCATTTCCGCCAGTAACACCAGCATTGGTGTTGTAGACCAATAATCCAACGGCTGGACCAGCAACAGGGGCAGTACTACTGACATTACCTAAGGCTACATTTGGAATCAGTAAACCTCGGTTGGGGTCCACAATGTGCAGTTTTGCGCTTGCATTGGGCGTTGCTGTTCCAATTCCTACGTTCTGGGCCTGGGTATTATATGTACAGATAAGGAGTGTTAAGAGTGGGAGTAATAGTGATTTTTTCATGTGTAATAGTCTAAGATTGAAAGGGTTCTGTGGATAAAGTTAGGATTTAATAGGTAAAATTCAACAGAATACACGAAAAACTCACGAATTCAAGAGAAATGAATGAAAATGAGGTTGTTTCTTGATCGCGTGCAAAAAATATTACCAGGGTAAATAAAGTCTTTAAAATCATGAAAAACAATTAGTTAAGCTAAACGAACAGGCAAAAAAAATAAAATGTTTAACAAATAATTTGTTTTGTTAAACAAAAATTATGTAAGTTTGTTGAACAGATAGATAAAAACATTAAACAATATGAAAACAAAAAAATTACCCTTAATCAAAATAGCCATGCTCTCGTTAGTGATGCTTTTTGGGATGTTTGGTTTGAATGCACAGACAAATGTGTATGACAACGTAATTTCTACGAGTCCAAATCATACTTCGCTTACTGCAGCAATTCAGCAAGCTGGATTAGAGAGTGCGCTTCAAAACCCAAACGCCACGTTAACGGTGTTTGCTCCAGACAACAATGCATTTGATAACCTCGCCGCAGAATTGAATACTGACATTAACGGTTTGTTGGCACTTCCAAACTTGTCTGACATCCTCCTTTATCACGTGTTAGGTGCGACAGTTCCAGCAGTAGATGTAAACAATGGAGATATTGTTACTCCTCTTCACACGGCAAATACCTTAAAGTTGACGAAGACATCCATGGGAAGCGTTTACGCAAATCAAGCCATGGTAAATGCAGCAGACTTATCTACAGACAATGGAGTGGTTCACTCAGTGGATGCAGTCGTACTACCTTCAGAAACAGTAGTAGACATTGCCATCGATAATAGCTTTACATCACTTACAGCAGCTGTTGTTACAGCGGAATTACTTCCTGCTCTAACCGATCCTTTTGCAACGTATACCGTTTTCGCACCGAGTGATCAGGCGTTTAGTGATCTTGCAACAGCACTAAACACCGATGTGAATGGATTGTTGGCTCTTCCAAACTTAGCTGACATCCTTACATATCACGTGCTAGGGTCAGAAGTAATGGCTGCCGATGTAACAAACGGACTCATTGCTCAACCTTTGAGTACAACAAACTCATTGAAAATGACCGTGAACAGTTCTGGAGATGTGTTTGCCAATCACGCGCAAGTAACATTGACAGATGTATTGGCTGATAATGGTGTGGTTCATGCACTTGACGCTGTTGTTCTTCCTTCGGAAACAGTAGTAGATGTTGCCATTGATAATGGATTTACCACGCTTACATCTGCAGTGATTGAAGCGGAATTGTTACCAGCATTAACAAATCCACTCTCAGAGTTCACAGTATTCGCTCCAACTGATCAGGCCTTCGATAATTTGGCAGCAGAATTAAACACAGATGTGAATGGAATTTTGGCTCTTCCAAACTTGGCGGACATTCTTCTCTATCACACAGTGGATGGAACAGTATTGTCCACAGACTTAACGGCAGGACCTGTTCCTACTTTGGAAGGGAACAATGTTCTAGTAGACCTTTCAACAGGAGTAATGATCAATGACGCAAACGTTGATACACCAGATGTAACAGCAGACAATGGTGTTGTGCACGTGATCGATAAAGTATTGATTCCTGGAACAGCATCCATCGACGAAACGAAAAACGAAACAATCGCAGTATATCCAAATCCAGCATCAGAGGAAGTTCATTTTAATGTGGCTACAAGTAGCACGTATGAAATCATTGATGCAAACGGAATTACAGTGAAAACAGGAACTTCAGTTGACGGAAAAGTTACAATTTCCGAGCTAGAGAATGGAAATTATTTCATCCGAGTAGCAGCGGATGAGGCAGTTTCTCTAGGGAAATTCGTCAAACTGTAGTAAACATAAAGATCTCTTCATAGGGTTAGTTAGGTTAGGTAAAATAACTGTTATTGGTATCACAGTTAGTAATGAAAGGGTCAGCGCCAGCTGACCCTTTCTTCTTTAATACGTACATTCGTGTCATGAAGAGTTTGCTTGTGTTTGCTGTCGTTCTCTTTTATGCAAAATCGTTTGCCCAAATAAAATATGCTCCTGTTTTTATAGATCCTTGTACGCATCAAGTGGTAGGTTATGGCAGTACGATTTCTGATAGCAATGCGAACGAATTTTTTGATCACGGATTATTTACAACTGAATATCGCCTCCCTCAGTTGGGTCAATATATACTCCATGCCGATTGGGAAGAGTTCGAGGTGGTCGTTCAGATCACATCCGAAAACCAAAAGGACACATTTTTAATTCCTAATCTTCAGATTCCGACCTGTGTGTGCTCTCCTCCGAATAAACAATATGATTTTTGTGGTCAAATTGCGGAAGGATATCATGTTGATTTTTACAAAGAAGGAAAAATTCGAAGAGAAGGAACATTCAAAAACGGTTTTCCGACTGATACAGTCAAAACGTATTTCTATACGGGAGAAATCAAAGAATATCATATTCCTCAAAAGGGAGGAGACAAGCACGTAGCATTTTACCAAAACGGAAACCTCAAGAGATTTGCCGACACGAAAAAGGAGAGGTACGAGAATTATTACGAATCTGGACAACTATCTTCCCTAACTCAATTCAAAAGAAAACAGATTGAGGAAGAGTATTTCGAAAATGGACGATTAAAACGAGAACAGAATGAGCGTAAAGAAGTTCGCTATGCGCAATCAGGGTTCGTAACGGATATCCTCAAAAGAAAAATCGTCTTTGGAATATTTAGCCGAAGGTATCGGTGGTATGAGATTCGTTGGAAACGTTTCAATAGCAAGGATGAGGGTCAATTTGAAATCACTTTCATTATGGATGAATATCCCAGATATCCCAAAGAAATTGCAGAAATAGACCGAAATGATATTGAGCAAATTGTACAGTTTAAAGAAGGTAAGCCGATTCAAAAGATCGTTGTAAATTCGG
>JBFHGY010000238.1:0-5418 GCA_041582905.1 Crocinitomicaceae bacterium
ATTCCTCCTACGATGATGGTCTGTTGGTAGCTAATTACACGTTGACTTTCTTTGAGTTTTTCGCTTTTCCGGGAAATGGTTGATTCCTGATCCTCGATCGTATTTACCTTCTCTTCAATGGTTTTGGACTGCTTGCCAATTTCATCTTGTTGATCTTCAATCGTGGCTTTTTGCTCTTTGATTTTGGATTGAGCCTGTTTTAATCGGTGCAACCACGAGTTTTGACCGACAATCCGTTGTTTTGAAGAGGTAAGACCGCTCCCGATCGTAACACCTTGTTGTTCCAATGCTTTTTCCTGAATGGCGTAGGATAAACCATTTTCTTCATCTACCACAAAATTGATCATGGACTGACCGAAAGGAAAATCTTCAGTGAGTAGCACAAATTCGCGTCCAACTTTTTCTTCCAATTCGGTCAAGCTTACTTTCGTCGTACCGTTGATGTAGATCAAATCGGCTTCCTTCACCATAAACATTCGGCGGAATAACTTCACCTCAATAGGCTTGGAATTGATTTTTGTTTCCTTAGCCGATTCTTCTAATGCTTTAAACAAGGACCTCGCTTCTGAGTCCCTTCCGTAAATGGCAATCACAAACGTGTTGGATTTCACATCAGCATCGAGTCGTACTTCCTTAGCCACTTTTAGGATGAAATCGACTTTTTCCTGAAGAATTTTCTCTTCACTTTCATCGGTTTGACCAAAGGAAAAAGCACTGAACCCAATACATATAAATAGGCCTAAAAGAACAATTCTGCGAAGAAATGGGGGAAGTTCCAAAACGGATAAAACTCGATAGTACGTTGGATGATGGTACATGGATGTGAATTGTGCACACTAAATTACGCATTCAGGAGGATACAATCACGAAATTGAAAGTCTTAAAATGGAAAATGATGCTTAGTTCCAATTGAAGAAGACGTCGCCTTTCACAGAAGAATGAAACGAAGCTTTGAGTTGATCGAACTTTTTCTTGGCTTTTGGATCGCCTTTTTCAGCTTCCGCCTTTACTTTATAGTAGAGATCCATGGTTTCACCGAATAGATCTTGGTCCAATCTATTTTTGATGTTGGCAATTTTACTATTCACTTCAATGAGGTAATGCTCAATTTCTCCGAGCTCTTTTAACTCTTCCGAAGTGCAATTTTCTTTGCGTACCAACATGACATAACGCGGCAATAATTCACCAAGCAGGGCATTGAATTGATCCAATTCCTGATTCAATAATTGCTTATGTCGTTCGAAACTCATGTTGTTAAAGTATGAAAAAATTCAAATGCAAGCAATAATTCATCGGATTTAACATTTGTCAACGACTGCTTCCGTTTGTGTACTTTTGCGTTGTGGCAGGAATTTATCTTCATATCCCATTTTGTAAGCAACAGTGCACGTATTGTGATTTTCACTTCAGCACGACCTTTGAGAGCTATCGCAAAGAAATGGTGGATGCGATCTGTTCGGAGTTGCAGACTCGAGTGTCTTATTTGGATGGAAAACACGTGGAAACGATCTATTTCGGTGGTGGAACACCCAGTATTTTGACGCAACAGGAGTTGGAAAAGCTGCTTCAAACGATCTCGTCAAATTTTGAAGTGGTAGAGGAGGTTGAAATCACCCTAGAAGCAAATCCAGATGATATCTCGAAATCGTCTCTCCGTATGTGGAAGGCGTTGGGTGTAAATCGACTGAGCATTGGTTTGCAGTCTTTCAAAGAAGAGGATTTAACCTGGATGAACCGCGCGCACACTGTGAACGAAGCAGAAACGTGTATTCAATTGGCGCAGTCGGAAGGATTTCACAACTTAACCGTCGACTTGATATATGGACTGCCCAACCTGACCCATGAAGAATGGAAAAGTCACGTTCAAAAAGTGATTGATTTCGGCGTTCCGCATGTTTCGGCCTATTGTTTAACGGTTGAAGACAAAACGGTTCTCGACAAATGGGTAAAAACAGGGAAAATTCAACCCGTTTCTGATGAGGTGCAAGGAGATCAATTCATGGAACTCTTGGATACGCTCGAAGCGAACGGCTATGAACAATACGAAATCTCCAATTTTGCTAAAGCGGGCTTCGAATCGATCCACAATGGTAATTACTGGAAAGGAGAATGGTATCTTGGAGTGGGACCGTCTGCTCATTCATTTAATGGGACGTCCCGAAGTTGGAATGTCGCCAATAATCGAAAATACCTCAAAGCGATTGAAGCGAATGAATCGTTTTCAGAAACAGAGGAATTGACACTAGAAAATCAGTTTAATGAGCGCCTACTGATAGGCTTACGTACAGTAAAGGGGGTAGATCTGGATGAATTAGCGGTCATTTCTGTGCTTCCTGAGTCATTTCTCACCAAAAAGCAGTCATTTATAGATGAAGGTTGGATGATTCAGCAGGATTCAGTGATTTCTCTTACCAAGGAAGGGCGTTTGCGTGCGGATTACATTGCTAGCGAGTTGTTTTTGTAAATGCTGAAAGCAAAATTTCGGGAAATGCAGTCTTAAACGGGTAAATAGCGAAGTTTTATTTCGGTAATTCCCGACTAACTTTCATGTAATCAGTTTTATATCTTTGTGCAGAGAGATGGGTTAAATGTCTCTCGTTAACCAAAACCACTTATCATGGCAATTACGAATTATTCATTCGACACGTACCGTGTCTATCTGTACAACTCTGACAATACCTACGGTCAAACCGGGGTAATCAATTGTTATCAAGGATCAACGTTTAGAGGCTCTCTATATTTCTACAAGGATGGAGCGAGCATTCCAGCAAGTTCGAAAACAGGTTCGGGATATTTGTACCTCCGATTCAGCGAAAAACAGTTTAATGATATCATGACAACCCTGCGAGAAGAAAAACCGCTAAACATGGGCTTTAACGACAGCAACAAATGGGGATGGGTTTCAACATCTCAAGAGCCAGTTGGAGAAGAAGAATCCTAGAAACCAACCACAACCACTATTTATTAAACCACAATTGGAATCCTCTAATTGTGGTTTTTTGTCATTATGAGAGACGGTAGGCGATCTTTGGGTACAATCCTTCTAAATGGATTTGACTAAATTTACGTCCAAACTGTATCAGCATCAACATGAAGACACTCATAACGCTCCTATCCCTGTTTCTCATTTCATCTGTGTTCGCACAAAAGAAAGTCATCGATCATACTGCCTATGATGGCTGGAAATCTCTAAGAAGTGAGCAAATTTCAAATAACGGAAAGTTCATTTGTTACGAAATCAAGCCGCACAAAGGAGATGGCTTTTTATACATCTATGATGTAGAATCGGATCAATTGGATTCCATTCCACGCGGAACGAAGGCACAATTTTCTGGAAATAGCAACTACTTGGCTTTCACCATTACTCCTGGATATGATACGCTGCGTAATTGTGAATTAGAGAAGGTAGACAAGAAGAAATGGCCAAAAGATTCAATGGGAGTCTATTTGTTGGCATCCGATTCACTGATCAAATTCGACCGCATTGCATCATTCAATGTGAACGACGAAAGCGATTGGATGACCTTTATGTCGGAAGATAATAAGCTCAAAATGGCTTCAGGTGAAAAGAAGAAGCGTAAAAGATGGTGCAAGAAGAAACGCGATCCAGAGTATACATCGAATGGAAACTTGCTCACCATTTACAATCCGACTTCAGGAGAACGAATGGAGTATAAGGACGTGAAGAAATACGAACTGTCTGAGCAGGCAAAATACATCGCCTATACGACTCATCAGAAGATAGAATCAGACTCTATTTCCTTGAATGTTGTGTCAACAGAGGGAGAAAAGGAAGTGTGGACATATAGTACGAAGTATACGGATTTGACAGGTTTGGCGTTTAACGAGCAAGAAACGAAATTGGCCTTTTTAGCGTCAGGTGACAGTGCCAAAGTAAAGACACACGGTCTAACATTGTTGGATCTTTCTTCAAAAAATTTAACGGTCATTGCGGATACCAATCAAACCTTCTTGGCAGAAGGTGACGCTGTTTCAACGAACTTTTCTCCACGTTTTACCAAAGATGGAGCATACTTGTATTTCGGTTCGGCAGAGAAACCTGTGGAAGAGCCAAAAGACACCTTGATTGAAAGTGAGAAGGTCAAATTGGACATTTGGCATTACAAAGAGAATCGCTTGCAACCGCAGCAATTGAAAGAGTTGAAGCGAGATGAGCGCAAAACAACGCTTTACGCTTTTGATATGGCGTCAAAGGTGACGGCACAATTATCCAATGATACCTTGGATGTGCGTCCACGAACGGACTTAAGAGGTGAATACTTAATTGGAACAAGCAATGAATTGTACGCACGAACGTACAACTGGGAAGTTCCGCGTAGAGAAGATCACTACCGCATTTCAATGAAAACAGGAGAATCTGAATTGGTGAAGTTGGGTGCGGCGTACGGAGGTCAACTGTCTCCTTCTGGAAAATACTATACGTACTACGACACGGAAAAGCACAACCACTTCGCACTCAATATTGAAACGCAGAAAGAAGTGTGTTTGACGTGTTCGGTGGATAATGTATTGTGGGAGGAAGATATCAATGGTATGCCCATGGATGCCTATCCGATTGGAACGATTGGTTGGAGCAGAGACGAATCGGTATTCTACATTCAGTCTGAGTTTGATATCTGGGAATACAATTTTGCCACTCAAGAGATCATGTCAACAACGCATGAAGAAGGCGCTAAGACGAAGATTGAACTGCGACCAATCGAATGGTCACGTGATAGTGTGTACATCGAATTTGAAAATCTTTACGTGAGAGGCTTCGACCGTAAAACAAAGGGAATACATCTTTATAATTTGAACGCTCATTCGGGACATGTAGACCTAGTGGAAGCGGCCTACTACGATGCTCGTTTGTATCCAGTTCGTCGATCAAAAGATAAGTCACAAATGATGCTGCGTAAAATGACAGCAATCGACTATCCAAACTTGTTCTTGGTAGACAATTTCCAGACAGGAAAGCAAATTTCAGATGCCAATCCGCAGCAGGAAGAATACAACTGGACAACGGTGGAATTGATCAACTGGACCAGCTACAATGGGATTGAATTGGAAGGGTTGCTCTACAAACCAGAGAACTTCGATCCAAACAAAGAGTACCCATTGATGGTGTACTTCTACGAGTTGTACTCAGACGAACTACATAATCACTACATGCCACGACCAACGGCTTCCATTGTTTTTCCAACGGAGTACGCTTCGGCGGATTACCTCGTATTCATTCCAGATATTCGTTACAAAGAAGGACACCCAGCAAAGTCAGCATACGATTGTATTCTGAGTGGAACGGATCGCGTATTGGAATTATATCCCAATGTGGATTCTACCCGAATGGCCTTGCAAGGACAATCGTGGGGAGGTTATCAAACAGCACAGCTAGTCACAATGACAACACGCTACAAA
>JBFHGY010000239.1:0-5408 GCA_041582905.1 Crocinitomicaceae bacterium
AGGAGAGAAAGTGGAATCGACATCGACACAAACGTCGACTTCAACAAAGAAGAAAGATCCATTTGGAAATAAGCAGAAAGAGGAGCAAATGGAAGGAAAAGGGGAAGGAACCGTAGTTCAGGAAGAGTCTGAAAGCAAACCCGTTCCAAAACCAATTTCGAAGCCTACTTCAAAACCGACTCCAGTTCCCACTTCAGAGCCGGCTCCGAAGCCAACAACTAAGCCTTTACCAAAGCCAGAGTCGAAACCAGCTCCAAAACCAGAAGCGG
Organism: Crocinitomicaceae bacterium; assembly: GCA_041582905.1. Lineage (GTDB taxonomy): Bacteria > Bacteroidota > Bacteroidia > Flavobacteriales_D > Crocinitomicaceae > UBA4466. Next base: position 270 of record JBFHGY010000239.1, read on the forward strand.
AAAAGGTACCTGAGACTGAAGGTAACAAAGGAAAAGGTCATGCTTATGGCAAGAATAAAGGAGATATGTCTGGAAGAGAATTCGGTCAGCAACGATCGGAAGATGCCAGAAATAAGTCCAAAAAGGAAAAGAAAGCCAAAAAAGAGAAGAAAGGAAAGAAGGGGAAAAAATAACCCTGATGACCTAAATAAACGAATCGTGAAAGCCCCAATTTTGGGGCTTTTTCCGTTGAAAATAACTGAATCCTCTAGTTTTTCAGTCGGTTGGGACGGAACATTTAATGGAAAGCCTTCTCAAGACGGAATGTACATTTGGATGCTTGAGTTTACGGAGAAAGAAAGTGGACAACAGACCACAAATACTGGACATGTGAATCTTCGGCGATGAGCCCAGCTACTATTGCTTAGAAATCGTTCTCAACGCTCTTTTGATGATGTAAGCCGTTTCTTTTGAATCGGATTCGCGTTCCCATCCATCACAGATCGACTGAACCCAGTCGGGTTGCGATTTACTCGCATCATTCAGCCAATTAGCAACGGAGTCACGAACATATTTCGATGCATCTGATTTCAACGGTTCCAGAAGTGGAAGTCCCAACTCAGGTGTCTCCTGAAGAGCTGCAATTTTCTTTGTCCAAACTCCCACAGGGCGGACTACTTCAACGGCAAAACGACGTAGGTTTTCATCTTCTTCTTGAATCCAAGTTGATAAAATAGAGATGGCGTTTTTCAGATCGTCAATTAAACGCTCTTTACTCGCAAAAATGACCACTTCTCGAACGCCAAAGTGCGTATCCGCTGCGTACGGTTTCAAGGTAATCAGAAGATCTGAAACAGCATCAATTTGCATGCTTTCTGCCCAGCAGCCCCAGCACCGAACAACGTCAGAAGGGTGCGAACGTAGCTTTTGAAACGTATCTTCATTTGCTCCAAGCAATCCAAAGGTTTGACCAATCAATTTAACATTGCTATTGGCGGTCGGCTTCTTTTGATGGTTAACGGCTTCCTCAAAGTTGGAGAACCAATCGGATTTTCCCAGATCAGCTAAAACAGTTTTGAGCACTTTCATTTGATCTACGGCTAACCATTCCGTGAGATTTCGTGTCTCAATAAATCCATTGTTCAGGAAATCGAGAACTTCTGAATCTAAATCGCTTATGCGTCTGGCTCCTTTTCTGTTAAGTATGTGCTCTGGTATCACGTTCATTGTGGATCGGATGTTATCTGCGATGAAATTAGGTATTTCTACGGTAGGACAAACGCATCAATTCTTCTATTTTTGATACACGACTTTTAACTAACAATTCAAAATGACCACTTTCATGCATTATTTCGCAAAAGCGTTTTTCCTATTCCTGATTTTCTTTTCGTTTTCTTCCTTCGTGAGTACGTGCGAAACAGTAACTCGATCTGGAAATCCTGTCAAAGAACTCGGAGATCATCCCAAAGACAGCATTGTTGCTCTCAATACGCAGCTTGACTTCATCAAAGTCATTGCGGAAGTAGCTAAAGATTCAAATGCACTGTATGTATTCGATATCGATAATACCTTGTTGATCACCAATGAAAACAAATTTGGAAGCGATTGGTGGTATGCTCAAACGAAGAAAAATCCTGATTTGAAATTGAATGTTACATCGTCCTGCTTGTTTGACGAATTGACGCCGTTATTTTACTCGACTTTTTCTACGACTCCTGTTTTTCCTGATCAAGCTGGAGTAATGGATTTGCTGGAAGAGCCGAGCAATAAAACAATCGCATTGACCTCTCGCGGATACTCGCCAGTGGTGGCATCGGCGACCGAATTAGAGCTTACCGAAAATGATTTTGACTTTCTGGATAACGATAGTTTGGGATTGAAAAATGATGTCGTGATGCTTCACGGAGTTATTTACACACGCGGTCAGAACAAAGGAGTGGCCTTGTTGGAATATTTGGAAACACATCCGTATGCGAACATCTATTACTTTGATGATTCGTACTACAAAGTGGAAAATGTTCAAAATGCCTTTGCCGCGGCAAAAAAGCCAGTGTCACTGTATCACATGAAAATTGCACCGAAAATTCCATACACGGAAGATGAGGTGAATTACATGAAAGCAAAGTTGTGCGTGTTAATCGAGGACCTTCAATCGATGGGTGACACCGAATGTAAATGTAAAAATCCATAACCATGATAATTGCTAATATTGAAAACGTCGATGATTTTTATTTCGATGTGTTTATTTCCATTTCCGCTGCAACAGTCGGTTTTGATGTAAACGACCTCATCTCGACAGGTTTGGGCGAGACGTACTACAAACACATTTTGAACAGTGTCGAAGAAGGAACGTTCTTGGAGTTCTTGAATGTTTCCAGAGACATTTTGGAATCTTCTCACAGTGAAAGTCAATTGAACATCGCTATTTCTGAGAATTTGATCGCCCATCCAGGAATGAAGGAATTGTTGGATAAAGTCATTACGCTTTGGTATTTGGGAACATGGGATGGATTTTATGTCACGAACAATGCATACACACAAGGTCTCGCATGGAAAGTAATGTCAGCGCACCCTCCAGGAGCAAAGCAGCCTGGGTTTAAGTCGTGGAATGTGAAACCTGTTTAATTCAAAAAGATGAAAAATCAAGAGACGAAAAAGAAGGATGTCATCATTGTTGGGACAGGAATTGCAGGTGCGCTAGTAGCAAAAACCTTGTCAGATCACGTATATCATCTGAAAAAGAAAAAAATGATGCATCGTGCATCAGTAGGAGAGAAGGATCCTGTTCAAGAAATTGAAATTCTGATGCTCGAAGCAGGATTGAAAGCGGGTGTAATGCTCGACTCCAACCGATCGTTTGAAACCTATGAGGAATACATACAAACCTATTATTCCAAGGAGGCAAAGGTGCCGAATTCTCCGTATCCAAATTTGAGGCAAGCACCTTCTCCCGATGTGTTGGATATTCGACAAATCAATCCGCCTTTTCCCGATAAGACAGGTTACTTGGTGCAATACGGTCCGATGCCTTTTGCGAGTGATGCCATCCGCGTTGGAGGAGGAACAACCATGCACTGGTTGGGAACTACGCCGCGTATGCTTCCGAATGATTTTAGGTTAAAATCGGAGTACAATGTGGCAAAAGACTGGCCGATTGATTACAAGACCTTGAAACCCTACTACGAAATGGCGGAGAACGAAATCGGCGTTTCTGGAAATGTAGACGAACAAGAATATCCGGGTATCAAGAATATTCATCGCTATTACGGAAAGGGATATAACTTCCCAATGGAAAAAGTGCCACAGAGTTACATGGATGAGAAAATCAGCGTTGGATTGAAGGATGCTTCTGTGAAACTCGGCAATGAAACCATTCCATTATACTTCGTGCCGTCTCCGCAAGGAAGAAATTCAACGCCAAATCCTGCGTATGATCGTTCAGGAGTAATTGCTGCTGAAAAGGGAAAGAATGGATACGAGCTGTCTTTTGCAGATGCCAATACTCCGTCGTTCCGCGTGGAAGGTGCCGTATGGAATCCGTATCAAGGTGAACGTTGCGAAGGAAATGCTTCTTGTGTTCCGATTTGTCCGGTTCAAGCCAAATACAACGCCTTAAAAACCTTGAAAAAAGCCGTGTACAAGCGCGACCCTCAAGGCTACTTACGCAAAACAGGAAGTGTGAAAATTGAAGCGCAAAGCGTTGTGTATCGATTATCGGTTGATAAGAATAATCCGGAGATCATCACGAAAATCCATTTACGCAGATATGAAGCAGAAGACAAAACAAACTTTGAAGAGATAGCCATCGATACGACAGATTCGATTGTTGTATTGGCTGCGAATGCCTTCGAGAATCCAAAAATTCTATTGAACTCGCCATACACGGTGATGGAAAATGGAGTAGCAATGAAACGAACGGTAGCGAATGGAAGTGATCAAGTAGGACGAAACTTAATGGATCACATGGTGATGCTCACATGGGGATTATTTCCTGAGCCGATTTATTCGTACCGTGGACCTGGATCCACCACAAATATTTCTTCTTTCCGAGATGGTGATTTCCGTTCCGATTTTTCATCGTGGATTTCTCCACTAGACAACTGGGGATGGGCATGGCCAGCATTTTCACCGGGTTCGGATGTAGCCGAATTCATTGGTCAAGGTTTGTTTGGGAAAGACCTTCGAGCAGCGCTCACATCGCGCTTAACGAGACAAGTGCTCTTTCATTTTGAGATTGAACAACTGCCCAATCCAAACAACCGCGTAACAATTAATAATGAATACTTGGATATCATGGGAATTCCGCGCCCGATTGTTCACTACGACATTCAAGATTACGAAAAAAAAGGAATGGAACAAGCGAAACTCGTGTCGGATCAACTATTTGAAAAGCTGGGAATAGAAGATTATACAAAGTATAACGCAACAGACAACAATACCTTCGTATACAACAATGTACGCTATTCATTCAATGGCGCTGGACACATTGTGGGAACCCATCGGATGGGAGATGACGCAACAGATTCTGTAACCAATAGTTACTGTAAAGCATGGGATCATCAAAATTTATACGTCGTTGGAGCTGGAAACATGACTACGCTCGGAACGTCGAATCCAACACTCACTTTAGCCGCCTTAACCATTCGCTCCGTAGAATCGATGTTGAACGATTTGGATGCACAATTTAATTCAGAAAAGAAATGAGACAGAAACTTATCCATCAAAAAGAAAAAACGACGAAACGATTACTGAAATCGAGTGGTGCAGCAGAAATGGCTTCCAATGCAATGGGTGTTTCATTGTCTGATCTTCTATTCAATCCAAATATCGGGAAAGAAGCGTGGATGAATGGGATCAAGGAACACAGTAAGGAATTGATCACAACGCTCATGAGTGAAAATTATGAGCAAGAATTTGATGCGTACTTATCATCCCATTTCAGTGGATTCAATAAAAAAGCTGCAGCGAAGAAAGCGCTCGAAAATAGCAGTATTCTCCAAGTAGATGAGCGCGCATTTTTGCAAGAGTTTTTGCAGCTAGCCGTATTGATTGAGCACTCAACGATTCCACCGTATCTCACTGCCATGTATTCGGTCAAAGAAGGCGTAAATGGAATGGCGGTAAACATCATCAGAAGCGTAGTGATTGAAGAAATGCTGC
>JBFHGY010000240.1:0-5408 GCA_041582905.1 Crocinitomicaceae bacterium
CAACCCACAAAGTGTTGTTCTCATCCTGAACAATAGCCGTTACAGAACTTTGAGAAAGTCCATCATTGATGTTGAAATTTCGGAAACGAAACTCCTTCTGCGCCACACTTGTGAAAGAAGTGAGCACACAGATAATATAAGTTAGGTATTTTTTCATTTCGTTATCGAACGTTTAAAATACCAAAAACCAAAGACTTTTTAGGCTCCCGGATTTACAGTATTTGCGGGAGTAACTTGAATTGTTGCGTTTTCTAAATCTCTATCGAATAGATAAAGTCCTGCTTTGTCTTCACCGATCAGTTTCACTTTATCCAAAATGGTGCGTGCAGATGCTTCTTCTTCGAGTTGTTCAGATAAGTACCATTGAATGAAGTTATGCGTTGGATAATCCTTTTCTTCCAAACAAACCTCAACCAATTCGTTGATGCTTTCTGTAATTTTTATTTCGTGGCTCAACAACAATTCAAATACGTTGAGAACTGATTTAAATTCTGTTGGCGGAGTTTCGAAACCAGGAATAATTGCTTTTCCTCCACGTTCGTTCACAAACTTCACCAATTTCAACATGTGAAATCGCTCTTCGTCTGATTGCTTGTACATGAATTGTGAAGTTCCATTCAATCCTTCTACCTCAGCCCAAGAAGCCATCGCTAGATAAAACTGTGACGATTGACCTTCTTTTTCTATTTGCTCATTGAGCGCTTTTTCTACTCTTGCTTTCATGTGTATGGTTTTCAACAAAGTTATCAATAAACAATAGCAATTGTTTTCAACTGTGCTTTATATTTATTCTAAATTAAGTGTACCTTCGTAGTAATATGTCAAAAAAAAAGCGGAATGAGAAACTTCACCGAAGTCTTTCTCACATCATCCGAAAGGTTTTCACCGAAAACCCAGAGTCAACGTTAAATCATCGTCAAGTTTGTAGCCTCATAGATGTAAGAGAAAAGGCGCTACGTAAGCTTGTATACAACATTTTGGAGGACCTCAAACGGGAAAAATTTCTTTCCTCGATGAGTCATAGTAGTTATCAATTGAGCAATGGCTCGACTAATTATGTCTCTGGAAGACTAGAAATGACGCAACGCGGAGCTGGTTATGTGGTCGTTGAGGGTGAAGATTCAGATATTTTTATTCCTCCATCACAAACCAATCAAGGGTTGGATGGAGACCAGGTAAAGGTTCAAATTACCAAACACGGAAAATCTCGAAAAGAAGGGCGAATTATTGAAATTGTTGAGCGCGAACGAACGCAATTTGTTGGAACGATTCAACTCACCAAGGACTATGCTTTTCTTATTCCGGACAATTCAAGGGTTGGAACGGATATTTTTATTCCAAAGGAAAAGCTCAAAAAAGGCAAAGACGGAGAAAAAGCCCTTGTTCGTATTACAAAATGGCCAAAATCGGCGGATAATCCTTACGGTGAAGTGGTTGAGTTACTCGGAAAAAATTCGAGTAACGACAATGAAATGATCAGCATTTTGGTGAATCAGGGATTGGATTTCCGTTTTGAAGATGACGTGTTGTCGGAAGCAGAAACGGTTACCATAGAACTGGATCAAAAAGAAGTCGCGAAGCGACGGGATTTTCGAAATATTACCACGTTCACCATCGACCCGGTAGACGCAAAAGATTTCGATGACGCTCTGTCCTTCCAACGATTAGAAAATGGACACATCGAGGTTGGAATTCACATTGCTGATGTATCGCATTACGTGCGACCTGGTTCTGCAATGGATACGGAAGCATTGAAGCGATCGAATTCGGTCTACTTAGTGGATCGAGTGGTTCCTATGCTGCCGGAACAGCTTTCAAATTTAGCGTGTTCACTTCGTCCACATGAAGATAAGTTTAGCTTTTCTGCTGTGGTTGAAATGGATGAAGATGGTAAGGTTTACAACCAGTGGTTTGGACGAACTGTTATTCATTCAGATCGACGATTTACCTACGAAGAGGCACAAGAAATCATCGAAGGTGCAGATGGTGATATGAAAGAAGAAATTTTGATTTTAGATAAAATCGCTAAAATTTTGCGAAAAAAACGTCTGAAAGCAGGAGCAATGAACATTGAATCGGAAGAAGTTCGTTTCCGATTGGATGAAGAAGGGTATCCGGAATCCATCATGATTAAACGCTCAAAAGATGCAAACAAGCTGATTGAGGAATTCATGTTATTGGCCAATCGTTCGGTAGCTTCATTCATTTCAAAACGAGGAAAAGGAGAAGCTAAAATTCCATTTGTTTACCGTTGTCACGACAAACCAGATACAGCTAAAATTGAAATGTTCAACATGTTTATCAACAAGTTTGGGTATGAAATCCAAACTGATAATCCGAACGCAATTTCAAAAAACATCAATGCGTTATTGAACGATATTCGCTACAAAAATGAATACTCGTTGATTCAATCCATGGCGATTCGCTCGATGGCTAAGGCGTCGTATGAAACCAAAAATATCGGTCACTACGGATTAGCTTTCGATTTCTACACGCATTTTACCTCCCCTATTCGTCGCTATGCCGACTTGGTTGTACACCGAATTTTGCAGGAAACACTGACGTCGAAAAAGCATCAATACAACAACGAATTGGATGACATCTGTAAACGTATTTCACGTATGGAGCGTAAAGCTGTTGAAGCGGAACGAGAAAGCACGAAATACTTCCAAACTTTGTTTGTTTCAGACAAAATTGGTCAAGAATTCGACGGTGTTGTTTCGGGTGTTGCCGATTTCGGGATGTTTGTGAAGATGGATGAAAACCAATGTGAAGGAATGATTCCTTTGCAAGATCTTCCTGGCGATCGTTACTCTTTTGATGCTGATCAATATATGATTGTTGGATCGAAAACGGGTAAAACCTTCAATTTTGGAGATACTGTACGCGTACGTATTTATGAAGTATCAACGAAACGCCGTAGAATCGACTTGGAGTTGGTGGAATAAATAAACCCTTAAGAAATTAAGTGTACAGCCCTATGTATCTATGTATCCTATGTGGTGAAAATAAACACAGCTTTGTGTCTTGACGTTTAGTCAAGTGGTGTCATTGTGATGGAAAAATTAAACCACATAGTGACATAGAGCACACATAGATTCACGTGGTTAAAATGCATGTGGAAAAATAAAACCACAAAGTCACAAAGGTCACAAAGATTTCCTTGGTTTAAATAGATGTTGGAACACAAAGAAATTAAGTATACAACCCTATGTATCTATCTATCCTATGTGGTGAAAATAAACACAGCTTTGTGTCTTGATGTATAGTCAAGTGGTGTCATTGTGGTAGAAAAATTAAACGAGGTTGATTCGATTGTTCAACTCGTCTTTGTAGGATCCACCAATTGGAATGTGCTTGTCGATGTCTTCCAACGTAAGGTTTGGATACTCGATGGTTGCGATTTTATCCAATCGTACGATAAACGATCTATGAATACGAATAAACTCCTCTTTTCCGAGTTTTCGTTCAATATCCTTCATCGTGGAATGAATCGTGTAGCGTGTATCAGCGGTGTGAATAACTACGTAATCTTTCAATGCTTCGATGTAATAGATCTCTTCGTCCTTCAGTTTCACCAACTTACTATTTGATTTCACGAAGATGTATCCTCCACCCTGTTTTGCATCTTTGTTACTTACCAACGTGTACAATAAGTCGCGTTCTTTTACAACTTCTTGCTCACGACCGTGCTTGTAAATGGCCATTTCGATCGTCGTGTGAAGATCTATCTCTTTAAAAGGCTTCAAAATATAGCCGTAAGGCTGCGTAATTTTCGCTTTCGATAATGTCGACTCATCTGCGTAGGCTGTAAGGAAAATAATCGGAATAGCGTGCGATTTATTGATTTCCTCAGAAGCATCGATTCCACTCAAATCTCCTTTCAACATGATATCCATCAAAATGATATCTGGGTTTGTACTCGCCGCGAGTTCTATTGCCTTTTCTCCTGTTGATGCCGCACCCACCACGTTATAGCCTAATTTTTTCAGGCTGTGTTGAATATCTTTAGATACAATAGATTCGTCTTCTACAACTAGAACATTAATTTTCGCCATTTGATGAGAGGGTTTTGAGATTATCAAATTTAATTAAATATTCGGTTCCTTCGTTCACATTTACGTTGAGTTCCCCATCCAATTGCTCCACGAGAGTGGCAACTAATTGTAAACCGAGTGTGTCGGAACTCATATCATCGAAACTATTTGGTAAACCTTGTCCATCGTCTGCAATCATAAGTTTCACGCGTGATTCTTCTTGTTTCAACTCAATTCGAATGGTTCCTTCCTGTTTCTCTGGCCATGCGTATTTTAGTGAGTTTGTAATCAACTCATTTACAAGAAGTCCACATGGTATTGCTTGGTCCAAAACGAGATCTATTTCATCAATATCCGACTCCAGATGAATTACTTGTTGTATGCGATACGAAGCAATCAAATTTGTAACCAGATTGTACAGGTAATCCGCAAAATTTATACTTGAAAAATCTTCTGTTCGATATAAGTTCTCGTGAATAATGGCCATGGAACGAATTCGATTTCGACTTTCTTGCAGGATTTCCAGCGTGTTCTCATCGTGTACGAACGAAGATTGCAGATTTAAGATACTTGAGATGATTTGAAGGTTGTTTTTTACACGGTGGTGAATTTCTTTCAACATCACCTCTTTTTCCTTCAGTGAGGCCACAATTTCATCACTTGTTTTCTTTTTCTCACTGATGTCGTGGGCCACCAGCGAAATTTCCGCAACGTTTCCTCGTGTATCAAAAATAGGGTTCATGAAAATTTCCAGCCATGAACTACGGTCATCTACGTTAATCAATACTTCGTATTGGAGTGAATTTCCTGCTCTAATCTTTCTGAAAGACATACGGAAAAAACGCATTTGAACAGGAGTAAAAATAGCTTTAAAGAACTCACTAAACAGCTCTCCTTCTTTGATTTTTAGTTTGTTTAGCTGATAGATGTAATTTTCAAAATGCGTGTTAAACGAAGAAATTCTGGCGCCAAGTGTTAATGTAAGTAGGAAGGTATTCGAAGAACTATCTAGAATCGCTTTTGTACGCAAGAACTGTTCTTGTACCAATCGCTCTGCTTTGATTCTCTCCTGAATCTCGTTTTCCAAATGTTTATTGGTTTCCTCCGCAAGCTCTGCTCTCAGTTTTTCCTTCGCTAAGGTATTTTGTACCGAAATATCTTTAATGATGATTAAGGTGGCATCTTTTTCCTCAAAATTCGTCGATACTAAACTCACATCAACCTGGAGCAGCTCGCCACTTTTATCGATCATGTCCAATTGGATGTTCTGATAGTTTCCAGAGGTTGTATGAAGTTCTAAACACCTGTTGAAAAAGCGCTGACCATCTCCTGTAAACAACGATCCGATTTCAATGTGCTCTCCCAACACAC
>JBFHGY010000241.1:0-5407 GCA_041582905.1 Crocinitomicaceae bacterium
ACAATTAATTTCTTGTTCGATAAATCGATTTGAGAGAGTGTTCCGATGACTAAATCATCCAGTTCTGCCACTCGTTTTCTTAGGCTGTCTACGTCTCCTGCTCCTGTCGAAGCATGAATTGAACCTAAAATGGAAATGCTTTCTCCCGAAAGAAATGGATTCGATTGCATGTTTAGAAATTTCCCCAAGAATGCATCAAAGGCTTCTGTAGCTCCGCCATTTCCATGGTTGGCGCGCGGTCCGATATCTTCTGAAATCCCCAGAATCACGTATGCTGTTCTGTCAGATATTTCCAATGAAATTCGTTCGCCAAGTTTGGTTTCTCCTTCTCGCTTAGAGAGATAGGAGTTGAGTTGTTCCTGATCGAAGGGTAGAAAAGCCAGGTGATTAGTTTTGTTCATACGGTTGGATAATTGAGGAGAATGATGGTGGGGGAGAAATCGGTCGCATTGTTTCTTTGGCTACAAAAACAAGTGTGGTATGCGCAGTGGCGATAAGTTGTCCTGCTTCATTATGAATGGTGTAGTTGAAGGCGAGACGGGCACCGCGAATTTCCGTAATGTTCGTTTCTATCGTTAAAGCATCGTCGTATTTTGCTGGATGTTTGTACTTTACAGAAAAGTCTGATACAGGAAGCATGACTCCCTGATCTTCCAATTGCTTGTAACTCATTCCGAGGGCGCGTAGCGCTTCAACACGACCTACCTCGAAATATTGAGCGTAATTTCCGTAATAACAGTAACCCATTTGATCGGTTTCACCGTATCGAACTCGGAGCTCTGTTTTGTGGCTAAAGTTTATTTTCATTGTTAATAACTGTCCTTGACAAAAAAGTTTCTTTCATTCGATCGAAAGTTACATATAAATGATTACTTTCATATCTGTCTATGTAACCCAAAGTTGACGACTTGTCTATTGCCTTGTTTTAGAATTCTTTACACCGACTACCTTGTCGGAGTGCTTGAAATACAGCACACAATGTTAAAATTTTTTGAAGCAAAACTTTTTTAAAAATCAAGGCAAAATTGACTTTTTTTTAAACTTTTTTATGTGAATATTTGTCCTCGACGGAAACGGTTAACCGAACTAACTCTCACCAGCCCTTTTCAGTCAACTGACAACATTAACGAAACGAAAAATTAATATTTAACATGAGTAGAAATCACGAAAGTGTCTGGGGATCGTGTCTCAAGGTAATCAAGGATAATGTTTCGCTACAAGCATACAAAACTTGGTTCGTTCCGATAGTTCCTGTGAAACTTGAAGATGATGTGTTAACTATTCAGGTTCCTTCCCATTTCTTTTATGAGTGGTTGGAGGAAAACTACATTACCCTACTACGAAAAGTGGTCAAAAAAGAATTGGGCGCAGAAGGACGTTTGGAGTATAGTATCATCATGGAAAACAACATGACGAACTCTACACCTTATACGGTTAAACTTCCTGCGTTAAACAAAAAAGCATTGAAAAACTCTCCCGTATCAATGCCATTGAACATCAACGAAAAACAAATTAGAAACCCGTTTATTATTCCTGGATTGAAGAAGGTAAACGTGGATTCAAATTTAAATCCTTCGTATTCATTTGATAACTTCGTAGAAGGCGACTGTAACCGATTGGCTCGTGCCTCCGGATATGCAGTGGCGAACAAGCCTGGAGGAACGGCATTTAACCCACTATTGATTTATGGTGGAGTAGGATTAGGGAAAACGCACCTTGCTCACGCAATCGGTATCTCTATCAAAGACCAGTTCCCGAACAAGACGGTATTATATGTAGGTTCTGAAAAATTCGCGCATCAATTCATTGACGCAATTAAGAATCAAACAACCAACGATTTCATCCACTTCTATCAAATGATTGATGTGTTGATTATCGACGACGTACAATTTTTCTCTGGAAAAGAGAAAACACAAGATGTATTCTTCCACGTATTTAACCACTTGCACCAAAATGGAAAGCAAATCATTCTAACGAGTGATAAGCCACCAGTGGAAATGCAAGGAATGGAGCAACGTTTGTTGTCTCGATTTAAGTGGGGATTGTCTGCCGATTTGGGTGCTCCAGATTTGGAAACACGAATGGCTATTTTGGAAAAGAAGATGTACGGAAACGGAATCGACTTGCCGAAAGATGTTGTAGAATACCTTGCATACTCCATCAATACAAATGTACGCGAAATGGAAGGTGCATTGAATACCTTGTTGGCACAAGCTTCTTTGAACAAGAAAGCCATTACGCTTGAACTAGCGAAACAAATGGTGGACAAGTTCGTGAAGAATACGGCTCGCGAAGTATCAATCGAGTATATCCAAAAAGTAGTATGCGATTATTTCGATTTGCCGCTTGAGATCTTGAAGTCGAAAACGCGTAAGCGTGAAGTGGTGCAAGCCCGACAAATTTCGATGTATTTCTCCAAGAAAATGACAAAGTCATCCTTGGCAAATATCGGAGCGCATTGCGGAGGAAAAGATCACGCAACTGTATTGCACGCATGCAGAACCGTAACCAATCTGTCTGAAACAGACAAGCAATTCAGAGCATATCTGGAGGACTTAGAAAAGAAATTGACGATTCAATAATCGTACAAGATAAGCTTGAAATCCCGCTTTGATTCCGTAAATATTGGAATGAGGCGGGATTTTTTCATTAATTGCGGTTGGTTTTGATAGTTGGTATTATTTTTGACAAAAAACTACTATGAAATTGATCAGCCTATTACTAACCACATGTGCGTTTTCCGCATTGGGGCAAACAACCATTAATGTTTATCCCGACTCACTGGAATCAAACGTTGGGTTGAAGTACACTCCCGGTGTTTTCTATGTACCGAAGACTGCAGAAGCTCAAGCCGATTTTTTGGGTAATGGAATTCATCAAAATGGGATTCGAACACATATCATTGAAAGCGCATTAAACAATACTACGAACCTTACAGATTGCATTGCTTTTTTGGATAATGTGAGTGGAATTCTTCAGGATTTATCCAATAAAACGGGGAAACTTGTATTTATTTTTGAAAAGATGCCAGCATGGCTGAGTAGTTCTTCCGATGGATCTCCTGCGCAGACACCAGGATGGTATGTATTGAATACGAAACCACCAGCAAACTATGCAAATTGGGATAACATGGTGACTACCATCACCAACCGAATTGTGAATACCTACGGTATCAGTAATGCGTATTTTGAAATTTGGAATGAACCGGACCTAGGATCTTGGACGGGAACACAAACGGAATTTTTTGAGTTGTATCAACATACCTATGATGCGATTAAAACTGGAAATATGGCAAATCGGGTGGGAGGGCCTGCCACGAACCATTGGGCAAAGAACATCAGTTATCAGCAGCCTTATGGGTATATCAACGATTCGATTGGTGATTTATCGCTCATTGGAGAATTACTGGATTCCACAGCTGCTTGGAACAAACCATTGGATTTCGTGTCTTGGCACAACTTCCACATTCAACATGAAACCAATAAAAATGCGATTGCTTACATCACGCAAAAATGTGCGTCGCTTGGGGTTTCAACTCCAGAGTTGATGGTGAGTGAATGGAATACGCCTTCTCAAGTCAGAGAAACACCACTTCAGCGTTCCTACTTTGTGAAAAGTCAAATTGAAACGGCTAAGACTTCGCTCGAGAGCAATATGGTGGCAGCATGGCAGGATTTTGAGCAATCGACCAACGAATTTCATAACGACTATGGAATGTTGAGCTGGGGAAGCATTCATAAACCGGCGTACAAAGCAATGCTTCTCTCGAATAAATTAAGAGGAACGACGCTCACTACAAGTTCAACGATAGCGTCGGATCATGTGGCCACGCTGCATATGGATACTCTAAGTGTGCTGGTTACGAATTATGCTCCGCCAGCATTTATTGGTGCTTTTGACTACCTGTTTTTTGAACATCAATTGAATTCGGAGGAAGTAGAAGCTGCTGGATACATCGATCTATCTACAGGAAATATAACCTACCTGGATTCGATCTTGCAAGGATTGATTACCATTAACAGTACGGATGCCATTAGCACAGCGATTAACAATTCCATTTCAGTGTACAATCATTACGAAAGTATTGAAACAACTAATCGTGACTTTGCGATTTCCATTCCAGGAATTTCAGGGGCACATACTGGAGTGAGTTATGAAATTGATTCCGAAAAGAATAATTCTCATTTTAAGTATGATTCATTACTTACACAAGGGTATAGTCAAAATGCGGCAACGGCGAGTATTTCAGCGGATCAAACACTGGAGAGTTCTACAGTGACATTAACCAACGGGCAAATGAGCTTTTCGATGGAGCCGAATTCAATTCGTTTGTTTCAATTCGTGATTCCAGAATTGGTAAGCATGCATGAACTCGAAGAGGAAATCGAACTAACGGTCTACCCAAATCCTGTTTCTAAAGAGTTGACCATTGAAAGTGATGAAATCATTGGAAGTGTTCAGATGTTGAGTGTAACAGGCGAGGAATTAAGCCGCTATGATGTGGAGAGCACTGTCTTGAAATACGACCTGTCCGATTTACCAGTAGGGATTTACTATTTCCATTTTACGGATTTAGCTAAAACGGTGAAAGTGGTGCATCAATAAGCTGAATGCGCAGTAGTAATGAAGAACTACGTAGCCATATTGTTTTTATTTAGTGTTGTCTCTTTGAATGCTCAAAGCGTAAAAGGAAGAGAAGTTGATTCAATAGTTAAAATTGATTCATTGTTTTTCTATGATTATGGATTTCCATTTGAATACCAATGGATAAAAAGAGACAAAAACAATCTAATATTTGAACATCGAGTTTCAGTTTATGATAGTACTCGTCAAGTGCAAAATAGATTTAAAGAGGTGGTTGACACAATAAGTCTAGATTGTTTGAGCGATTCAACTCATTTAACGAGGCTCCTTGATAAATATCACCTAAACAGCAGAGACGCTTTCAGGAGTTTTAAGCATCTAGCTTCGTTGATTCATGCAAATAGCATTACTGCCATAGAGCCTGCTGGACCGGGAGATTGTGAATGGTGTAGTAGGTATATATTTATCAATAACCGAACTGCATTTTTAATTTTGGATAATAATGGTCACTGTTATCCAGAAGATTGTTATTGGCGTTCAAGAGTAGCTCGGCAAAGAAGAATAAGGAAGGATATGTACTTGATACGTAACATTCGAAAATATCACTAGTACAGTTCACATCAACCTTTGGTCATTGTTTTACGTTGAGAAAGAAAGACCTAACAAATGAGGATTTTCCTGTTTATTGCTTTCTGTAGTCTTGCTGCTATTTCGTTTTCACAAGAAAGGAAAAAGGTGGAGCGCCTGTGGTTAAGCGCAAATGTAAGTCCTTCCCAATACGTTGAGTTTGGAGCGAGCGTTCAGATTTTTGAACAATTTCTGA
>JBFHGY010000242.1:0-5398 GCA_041582905.1 Crocinitomicaceae bacterium
GCGATCATCTGTCGATTCGCTGCTAATATCACTGAATTCTCGAGTTGTATTATGGCAATCTGTACATACAAAGTAGGTTGAAATTCGCTTTGATTTTTTTCCATCTCGCATTGTGTAACCATTGTACACCAACTCTTCTCCAATCTTGGCTTTTGCTAAATCTACTTTGCTAATTGCGTGGTTGAGTGGTTTGTCTCCCAACTGATTGAGGACCTGTTCTACCGAATACGCATTCGGGTCAATTTGATCGATTTTGCCTGAACTAAATCCCGATCCGATGAAAACGAGAAGGGAAAAAGCGGAAAATCCGAGTAAGAGAAGTCTATTCAAAATACTATTTGTTAATCAAAATTATAATGTCGTAAACTAATAAGCAGTAACGTTTTGCATGGTGCTAGGTCATACAAATAAGAGGGAAGTACCTCCCTCAATTCACCGAATTTAGTATATTTATCTTCGATAAACAAATAACATGCTGAATAACGATCTAATCAACAAGTTACAAGATTTAAAACGTCAGTCGGAAGATAGCAAAACACGACTTGCCGAGATGGAGATTACAGAAGATGCTGGTAATGGTTTGATCCGTTTATGCATGAATGGAAATCGTGAATTAAAATCCTTGGAAATCAATGCTGATTTAAGTCAGTTTGACAAGGAAGATTTGGAGGACTTGATTTGTGTTGCGTTCAATCGCGCTTTGGAACGTGTAAATGATTTAAACGAAAAAGAAGTGATGTCCTCTGCTCAATCGCTTTTTTCAGGCATGTAGGTTATGACAAAACAGGAAGTTCGCGATTTATACATTGCTAAGCGAAAGGCGCTTTCACCTCGACAACTCGAGGAAATTTCGGATGCGATCTGTCACATGGTGTTTAGCAAATATCAACTTGAAGGAAAGAAGATTAGCATTTTCCTTCCGATCGAGCGCAACAAAGAAATCAATACGTATAAGATCTGGGAGAAGGCAAAATCGTTTGGGGCACAGGTGGCAATTCCGAAAGCCAACTTTAAGACGAACGAAATGAAGCAGGTTATTTTCGATTCCGAAGATCAATTAGAGATATCTGACTTTGGAATTCCGGAACCCAAACGGGGCCGTGTAGTAGCAGCGGAACATTTCGACTATGTGTTTGTTCCTTTACTCGCTGTTGACAAACAAGGAAATCGTGTTGGATATGGAAAAGGATTCTACGATCGCTTCCTGAAAAAGTGCTCACCGCGCTGCACGTTTATTGGTTTGAATCATTTTGATGAGTTAGTCGATGAAATTGAAGGAATTGAGTTTCACGATATCAAATTGAACACCTGTATCACTCCCAACAAAATTTATCGCTTCTAATAGCTTGAGTTAGAAGATAAGTCTCCTGCGTTTCATTTTCAGAAATGCACACCTTCTTCTTCCGAAGACCATAACGCCGAACGGGAAGTTCGGAAGCGTTAGGGATGGCAGCGGCATCCTCCGTCTATTCCGAACCCTTTCGGAATGTAGGAGATACAGCGAACAGCCCGCCCGAACGCCCTAAATATTTCCGAATTCATTGAAATCCAATGTTTTTCGTTAATTTAGACTATGCGATGGCCAATCGTAGCACTACTAGTAATTTGGGGGATCACCACATCGATTATCCCTGCAACGTCACCTGAACCCCGTCCAATCTTCGGAGTACGTGTGTCCATTGGAGCGAATTCCATGCTGACTACCTATGTCTGTTATATTCATACTGGGCGCACGCTGACTCACAAGAAAATATGTGACAAGAATACGTTTATCAAAATACTATCTGGGCATTGGCCGAGCATATACAATCCCCAACGCGAAAATCTATTTGAAAAACACGGTTTACCGTGCGATGTATTCAAAGACAGTATTTCCTATCAAGACGTCCCTTCCTGCGTTCCGTTTGATTCCTTATGGAAGATTCGATTCTCGGTGTACCCATTTCGCAATAGGAACGAGTTGGGATGGAGCAATAAGTACCACAAACCGTCTCCGAAGCAAGAAGTTTATCTTGGTGAACGCTATGGCATTAGTCATATAGATGGTGACTTTTTCCTTGATTCGAGCTTTTGGCTCCTCCTAAATGACGTTACCGACCCTAATTGGATTGCGAATTATAAATCATTAAAGTAAATTTGGTAAGCAAACAAACACTTATCCGTCAAAACCATTATGAAAACACGTACACTTTATTTCCTAGCACCACTTGCCTTCGCACTGATCTTTGCTTCATGTGGAGAATCTTCATCTGATACATCATCGGAAGAAAAAACCAAAGAAACGCAAACTGAGCAGACAGCTGAAAACTCTTCGTCCGAAGATGAGAACAAGACTGAAGCGGTCATTTCACTCGATGAGGATGGAAATCAGGTAATCACTCGCGTTGAAACGAAAGAAGACGGGACAAAGGTTGAACGTACGGTTCCAGCTACGGCGGAGGAGCTCAGAGAGATTGCAGAGCA
This sequence comes from Crocinitomicaceae bacterium, assembly GCA_041582905.1. Classification (GTDB taxonomy): domain Bacteria; phylum Bacteroidota; class Bacteroidia; order Flavobacteriales_D; family Crocinitomicaceae; genus UBA4466. The sequence continues at coordinate 2,464 of JBFHGY010000242.1, forward strand.
AGGTGTTTTATTGAAAGATGAAACGATTCCTCCAGTTGAAATTGAGATTCCAGAGGAAAACGTCGTAGAGGTTGAAGACAATTACAATTTTCATGAGTACAAAAACTTGAACTCTCTCTTGTCGACGTACGTGACCTACAGCGGAAAAGTGAATTATGCAGGCATCAAGGCGAATAAGGCAAAATTGGAAGAGATTTTGAAAGAGTTTGAATCCAATTTCCCGGGGTCTGATTGGTCGAGTGCTCAAAAATTAACGTACTGGATTAACGCTTATAATATTTACACCATCAAACTGGTTGTTGACAATTATCCAACTACATCGATCACAAAGATTACGGCAAAGCCATGGCACAAGAAATTTATTCAATTGGGAGGACAGACGTATTCACTTAACCAGATTGAGAATGAGGTTATTCGTAAGCGATTTAATGAGCCTCGTATTCATTTTGCCCTGAATTGTGCTAGTGAATCGTGTCCAGTACTTCTAAATAAAGCCTATACACCTGGCGCTGTGTACGGTCAAATGACAAGTCAAACGAAACGTTTCCTGAACGACACGTCCAAGAACACATACGGCAAGAAAGAAGTCCAAATTTCGCAAATCTTTGATTGGTATCAGGAAGACTTCACCAAAGGTGGCAAAACGGTTTTTGATTTTATCAATAAGTACCGCACCGAGCAGTTGGACGACCAAAAAATTACATACCAAGAGTACTCTTGGGATTTGAATAATTAAGATACGCATATTCGGGGTTCGATAGCCTCACCGCTCGTAAGGCAAATAGTTAACAAGGGGTGAGGCTCTCGAACCCCGTCTAGTTAGAACGACCACAAATCGTGTTCGAAGGTGCGTATTTCTTCCGTAATTTTTTCTGACTCGTAGAGCGCATCCACTCCTGATTTATATGAACCAATTTGTCGATCGTGTACGTTGCTTTCCTTGTAGATGTAACTACTAAATCGTCTTTTCCAAAAGAGATCGTCAAAACTCATCCATTGGGAATCGTTCTTATCGTTATAAGTGAAATAGTTGTTGAATACAAAACGGCAATGTGGAAAGTAGAGCCAGAATAGTTCTTTTTTACCTCTGATTTCCTCTTCACCTAGGCTGTTGTACACTTTATCGTATACTACTGGCGCGATAGCAATGATTCGCACATCCAACTCGCCTCGCTGCTTGTCAAAGAACCAATCTTCCTTCAATCGATACTCGACGATATCTTTCGATTCGTACCAGAAAGTGTCAGGCGCTTCGTACACGTAGGTCTCCAACCCATTTTCGTCCAATTCTACCAACGGTTGACCGTCGTTATCCACCAATTGAATATCACTTTGTGGTCCAAGTCGACCGAGGTAGTACAATAGGTCCGAGCGAAAGTTCGCATCCGTATAATAGTTCTCTCCGTCTTTTGGATCTACTGGATACTTGAGTTGATCGCCATCCCAGGCACCTAAGCCATAACTTACAGGATTATACGGTGAGAACACGCGTAAATCGCCTTCCATTACATGTTTTCTAATGATCGTCCAGAGACTCCAGCGAGATGCATTGGTTATCCACTCAAGCGATGTCACCTCGTCTAATGGATAGTAAAGCGGCTGATTGATCCTTTCGCGCATGTCAATTGCTCGCCACACTCGTTTACTCCAAAGTACATCGCGTTCGGCAACGTATGGATAAGGGATTATTTGTTTCGTGGGGATATGCGTATTCATCCATGGAGATCCATTGACGACACCTGGCATATCTTTTAGAGGTACTTGTCCATAAGCGCTCGTAATAGCCAGAAAGATGAATAAAGGTAGAAGACTTTTCATGATACACGGTTTTCGTTGTTGTTGAAGATATAACCGTGCTTTGTCTGAAAGGTTACGGAAAGGAGATTGTGCTTAGGGCACTATTGATCCAAGGATCGAAAGTTTGGCTCATCGCATTTCCAATGGTGCAAATTATCAAACAAAAAAATCCCCCTAACAATTCCGATGGATATCGGATGCTAGGGGGATCATTGAAATTTTTATCGATTAGAACGACCAGATGTCGTGCTCAATGTTTCTAATTTCGTTTTTGATACTCTCTGATTCGTACAATGCATCGATTCCAGCTCTGTACGATTCGATCTCGCGATCGTGTACATTACTTTCCTTGTAAATAACTGCATTGAATTTACGCTTCCAGAAAAGGTCATCAAAACTCATCCATTGCGCATCGTTCTTTTCATTGTATACAAAGTAGTTATTGAATACGAAACGACAATGTGGGAAGTACAACCAGAACATCTCTTGAAGTCCAGCGATTGTTTTGTTTCCATTTGCATCTACGTCCATTTTGTAACGAACAGGTGCCATGGCAATAATTCTCACATCCAATACTGAACGTTGCTTATCCAAGAACCAATCTTCTTTCAATCGGTATTGCACGATATCTTTTGACTGGTACCAGATTGTATCCGGATCATCGTATTTAAACGACTGAGACCCATCAGGCAACGTAATAATAATATTTTCTCCGTATTCATCAACCTGTGGTACATCACTTACAGGTCCAAGTTCTCCTAAATAGAATGTCATTTCCGCTCTGAAAGCAGAGTCTGTGTAGAAATTCATTCCATCTTGTGGGTCGATCGGGTATTTCAATTGATCACCGTCCCAAGCACCAAGACCATAACTTAGAGGATTGTATGGTGAAAATACACGCAAATCACCATTCATAACATGTTGTCTGATGATTGTCCAAAGACTCCAACGTGACGCATTACGTACCCATGCATAAGGTGTAATTTCGTCCATTGGATAGTACAATGGTTGGTTAATTTTCTCACGCAAGTCTATGTATTCCCATACACGACGGCTCCAGATCGCATCTGCTTCTCGAACGTGTGTGTAAGGAACCATTCGTTTCGTAGGGATATGTTCTTGGATAAACACACCATCA
>JBFHGY010000243.1:0-5395 GCA_041582905.1 Crocinitomicaceae bacterium
AAATTTATTCTAACACGTCAACGAAAGCGGAAGGAGATTCCGCATGAGGAGAGTAATGTAATTGACGTACTTCTCAAGCTTCTTTCTGATAAATCACAATTTATGATAGATTATGAACACTTTTCTGATCAATGGATTTCGGTTCTCCAACCCTTTTTAGAAAGAAAGCGAGCAAATCAGGGAAGAAGAAAGAAGCTTATAAACTTGAATAGTTTGAAATCGGACAAACAAATATCGATTGATGTAAAGACGTTACTGAAATTGAAGAATAACGCCCGTTTTACAGAAGACATTGATAGTAAAATAGCATCTTGTATAATAGGGGTTGCTTCTCAAAATTAAGTGAGTATCATTCCTAAACCAACCTCAACGGAAACTCCTCTGGATTGCTATCTGTTACCCTTTTCAGCTCCTTTATGAATAAAACAGCGTTGTCCAAAAGAGAAATCTTATTGTAGCTAAAAATGATACTCTTATCCCTGATGGCGTGACCAGTTATTTTCGTTAGAATGGTAATCGGAATAAAGTTGATCAAGTTTGTAATGAATGATCTACGACCAATGTGAGAAGTAACAAATTGATAAAACTCTTTCACTTCGTATTGCTTCTTTCCTTGAGCGTCAGTGTAGGAAAGTGTAACTTCATCAGTGAGTTCTGCAAGTTCGCACAGTTCCTTTACGTACTTATTGAATTTAACATCGGAAATAGGGTAGGGAGATTCTCCATTGTTCTCTTTGTACGCTTGCTCAAGCGGATCTAAAATTGGAACAATAATGTCTTTATCGGTTTTCTGATCAATAAATCGAGCGTATCGGAATTTTATATCGTCCTTTTTGCTTTCAAAAGTAAATTTAGGTTGAACTTTGAAAACATCAGAGTATCTACAACCTGAAAAAAGCAAAGTGAGTAATATAAACTTCGTATTTTTCAAACGCTCACTTGGAGGTGAGTAATCAATGATTTTTTGAATTTGCGAAAAGTTGAAATACACTTTGTCTTCCGAGCGAGGGGTTACTTTGTCACTTTTCGCGAGTTCAATAGCTGGGTTGAATACGTGGATTTTGTACTTTCTGCGTATTTCGTTTAGTACAGATTTTAATACCTTGCACAAATCCCAAACTGTGTTGATACGATTAAATTGAGAACGATAAAAATCTACAAAGGATTTATATAATCTCTCGTCCAAATTCTCAACGGTAAATGCAACCCCTATTTCTTTTTCGAATGTTTCAATTTTGTTTGCGAGTTTGTTGAAATTTTTCAACGTAGCTTGAGAACGTTGCTCATTTTGATTTAGCATAATTACTTCACGGATATATTCACCAATATGAATAACCGTTTTAGCTTCGGATTTTGCTTTAATCACTTTATCCAGTTCAGCTCTGAGAAGATCGGGAGTGATTGTTTCATCCTGCTTGGATAGGTAATTAAAAATATCGTGAGCAGTTCGTTCTAAACTTCTGAGTTCATTTACTTTTTTGGAATCTAATGGGAGTTTGTTTGTTTTATCCCATTCTCCTTTTTTTATTCGAACTCCTGTATAGTAACGAAGTGGTTTGTAATAATGCTTGTTCTTAATAGAGTTATATTCCTTGTAACCAAAGTTCAAATACAATTCTACTAAATCTTCCTTTCCATTGTACTTTTTGAGTACCAAACTAGATTTCAACTTTCCCATATTCTTTTTCGTATTAGTGCTTAATTTAGTGCTGAATAATTCGATAATTCAATGAGTTTCATTAAATATCAATAACGTTCAATTTTATCTTGAAATTGTTCAATCCCTTATTTTATTGGGGTTTTATTGAGATTAATTGAATTTATTTGAGAAAAGGTATTACTCCATTCCAGGGCACAAAAGCGAGTTTTACGACTCGCTTTTTTTATGTCAATAATTTCTGGAACCAGCAGCGACACTCCCAGTCGTTTTGCTAGAGTGTTACTCTGTCGGTTCGAATTCATTCTAGGAAACAAAATCAAATTCCTATTTGACCGTGTTCTGAATACATAGAAACTTTTGATGCTGAGATTCATGAAAAGTTATTCGAGGGGCTAGTTGTTCAGAAAGAGAAGATGAAAGAATTAAAGAACTTTAAGGATCGTCAACATCATTTTGGGTGTCTTTTTCTTAATTTTGGGGAGGTTTGTTTTTAGTACAACTCGATTCGGGGAAGATAACGTTGTCATTCTTCCAGATAGATGAAGACTAAGAGGATGAAGTATTAAAAATGATAGCCAGCACTGAAATGATTTTACAATTTTCACCTAATTAATGAAATAACGGTAATGAAAAATTTAATCCTAACCTTACTAACTACAATCGCGGTCTCCTCATCGTATGCAGCTACAATTTATGTTGATTTGAACGCTACAGGAGCAAATGATGGCTCAAGCTGGACGAATGCTTTCATCGACTTACAAGATGCAATAGCTCTTTCTGTGTTCGGTGATGAAATATGGGTGGCACAAGGAACGTACAAGCCAACAACAGGAACGAGTCAAAATACCAGCTTTAGTATTAAAAACGGAACGAAGGTTTACGGAGGTTTTTCAGGGAGCGAAACAATGTTAAATGAAAGAGATATTCAAACCAATGTTACCGTTTTAAGTGGTGAAATTGGTTCGGGATCAGCGTCCGATAACACACATGTAGTAGCTTATTTTAATAATGTAGCGAATCAAACAAGATTGGATGGGTTCACGATTACGGCAGCGTACCACAATGGTGTGTCTGCGTATGGTGGAGGAGCAAAAGTGGTAGCGTCTAGTCCTGTGATTGCCAACTGTAATTTCTTTGGAAATTATGCAGAAGATGGTGGAGGAGCAATCGATCATTCCGTATCTGGTATTCTAACATTGGAAGGATGTGTTTTTGATGGTAATGTCGGTAATACGTACGGTGGAGGTGCATTGCGTTTATATTCTGGGACAGTGAATATATCGAATTGTTATTTTAAGTCTAATCAAAGTAATACATATGGTGGAGCAATCTATACGTACAGCTCAATTGTAACCATTTCTAATAGTGTTTTTGCGGGTAATATTTCGCAGACATCTGGCAGCGCAATAAGAATTGGTGATGCAGGTACAGTGCATCTCAGTAATAGTTTGATAGTGGGTAATTATACGAACACAACAGGCACAATTACGTCATCTACATTTTCGAATACAGGTGCTCACACAATTAAAAACTGTACAATTGCCCATAATAAGAATGACAATAGTAGTGGTTCGTCTACGAACTCAGCAATCGCATTGAATGATGAAGCAACAGTTACAAACTCTATTATTTATGGGAATATTAGTACCAATCAAGTACTCAGTACAGGTTTGAACTTTTCGTATAACATTACCCAAACTTCAACGAACAATGCAACAGGTTCTAACGTCCTTTTGACCGATCCACAGTTTGTAATGCCAGGAGTTGCAACAAGTGCACCCTTCGATACAGTTGGGTTAAACTATCAATTGGGAATTTTATCGGAAGGGATTGATAATGGTTTGAATACAAATTCAACAGGCGCAACGGATTTAGCAGGAAACCCTAGAATTCACAACTCAACTGTTGACCGTGGAGCTTATGAATTACCCTTTTGTGTCTCGAATTCACAATTTACAACGGCATCGCCTTATACGATCTGTGGTGGGACTCCAATCGTGCTCGCGGTTGAAAATGGAATGAACCATTCTTGGTCGAATGGAAGTACGATTGATTCAATTGTTGTCACGTCGGCAGGAAATTACTCGGTGATTTTTGAAGATAGCAGTGGGTGTCGAGGAAGTTTAAGTGCGAATGTAATATCTAGTACTAACCCTACACCAATCATTGACTTCACGATGGGTAGCTTGAATGCAGGATCATATAGTAGCTATCAATGGGGGTTCAACGGAACGGCTATTGTGGGAGCAACGAATAGTACGCATACTCCGATAGAAGGATATGGCTTGTATGAGGTAACCGTTCAGAACAACTGGGGATGTGAAGGAAGTTCAACTTATTGCCTGTCGCCAGCAAGTTTGAGTGCTGATGGACCCACTACATTCTGTGAAGGCGAAGATGTTACATTGACAGTGTTAGATGGAGATAATTACGTATGGTCTACTGGATCATTGAGTTCATCAATTACAGTAAATACAAGTGATACGTACTCAGTTACGGTATTGAATTCTTTAGCGGGATGTTCGGTTGTATTGGAGCAAGATGTTACCGTAATTCCATTGCCTAATCCAATTATTAATTTCAATGCTCAGATGTTGTCCACAGGAACTTTCTCGACATATCAATGGAATTTTAATGGCAATCCGATAAATGGAGCAACAACTCAAAACCTGGATCCATCGGTAACGGGTAATGGTCAATACTCCGTCACGGTGACAAATTCGGAAGGATGTGAGTCTACATCGAGTATGTATAATTTATCAGATTTAGGACTGAACAACATCGACTTTTCAAGTATTGCGATGTACCCAAATCCTGTTTCACATGGATCGGAAGTTATAATCCAGTTAGAGATGGTCATTTCATCTCCGACGCAACTTGAAATAGTAAATTCTGCTGGGAAAAGAATATTTAGCAAGGAAATAGCTGAATCAACCTACAAGTTGGAATTATCCGATTTTGAATCAGGTGTTTATTTTGTATCTGTTCGAAATGAAAATACATTTACTTCAGGGGTGAAGTTGATTATTCTGTAAGATAATTAGGGTTGTCGTAATAGGGGGGCAGGGCGTATTCCAATCATTTAATTCGTTGTAATCGGAGGGATTATTTAATACACACCGGAAATCGTAATGTCTGAACAAAATTCTTTCAAACATCTTATCGGTAAAAAACTGGTAAAGCTTCTACATACAGAGCAAGGGCATGGGGAAGTTATGCTTGAAGGCTTGGGACACGCTTATTTTTTTCGAACGGTATTTGAGGTTGAGGGCGGCGAGAAATTTGATTTCGGGTTTGATTGGATTGTCCCTTGGCACAAAAATGACACTCTCATGGAAGTTACACATGAGAATTGGGATGTCAACCCAGAAATACGCTTTACAGATGTTGCCATCAAAGAGATTATTACTGATGAGGCGGGAGAGCTAATGATACGACTCGAAAACGATACTGTTGTGTTTCAAGGAAATCACTACGGTACAACCTTGCACATTATGAAATACTCGGACCTGTTTGACACTAATGGGAAATCACGCTAGAATTACACGGATCAACATAAATTCTGTTTTAAAATACACAGGCTCTCATATACGTACTGGGCTTCTGTTCAAATTCCTCTATCTTTATCCAACACCGAAGAAAAGTAACTTTCGGATGCTATTACAATGAGATATTTATTCCTTTTTTCTCTTCTGAACTTTACGTTTTTTGCCAGTGGACAATCACCCGTTCATC
>JBFHGY010000244.1:0-5384 GCA_041582905.1 Crocinitomicaceae bacterium
GTGTTGTAATAACTTTCCAAGAAATGCTCTTGTGTTATCTTCACTCCATCCGTCCAATTGACCGCAAAGTTTTTATTCTTCTCCATGTTCTTGTTTTTTCGTTGTCTTTAATTTTTTCTATGCATCTAACTCCACTTCATCCTTCAATACACGACGAATGTAGAGTGTTGACTTATTTCTAATTCTACTTGCTGAAACCTCCTTATCGAAGTCGAGCATTTTTGTAAAAATTGGCATTGATAACCAACGACTGGTATAGAAAATCCAACCGTATTGCTGATCCTCATTTTCCGTTTCAATTGCTTTATTCGGGAATCGAATATTCTGGTCTTCTACGAAACGGTTAAACCATCTTCCTACAGTTACATCTTTCGGCAACTTTACCGAGAAGGATGAATATTCAGAATCCTCTGGTGTACGTTTGATTTTCACCGTTACTTGCATCAAACTGAAGGTATCCACATTGTCCCAGTATTCGTCATCATTTAAATCGTGCTCAACCACCCATGACTTGTAGAAAGGTGAAGGGATTCTAAGGAAGAGTTTTTTCGAATATCTGTAGAACAGCGGAACGAGGAACCACAGGCACAATGTGGCTGTCCAAGCTGAATAATCCAAATCACTTACCGCCTCGAATACCAGGTAGTAAATCCAAGCAGTAAGACACATGATGATGAATACTGCCAGTACAATCAACACCTCCTTGTCATTGAATCCAATGGACTTAAACACCTTGGAAGTTGTAAACAAATTGTAGAGCGCGCCGAGCATCAGATAACTAATAATGCTGATATAGACGCCCACCCAGACAAACTCGAATTTTATGGCGCCCATTAGGCTAGGAATACAAAGAATGATAACAGTAATCAAGATAAACATCATCATCTTCTTCATGTTTATCATCGCCTTACCCTTCGAGTATTTACTGATAATAAATACGCAGGTAACGGCAATCAACGGAGCCAAAAGATACTTTACGAAAAACGAAATTAGAACTGCCATTTTATGCTTCTGTTTTCTTTATCAATTTTTTTATACTGCTACAGCTTCAATTTTTGTGTCATAGCCCAAATAATTCTCTCCTAGCATGAACTCTTCTTTCGCATCGAATCTAAAATCAACTTGAATTGATCGATTCGCAAAAATGAAGAACTCTAACACCTCCTCCACAATTCGCCTTGTCTTGACGAAAAACTCGAAAGGTTTTGTTTCTTGAATGACAACTGTCACCACAACGTCTTCCTGTTCGAGTATAAATTCACCCTGCGTTCCAAAGTTCTGTCCCAAGATCCCTTCGCCAACTGGCAAGAACGGAAATGAGTCATTTACTTTATCCCGATATTTCAACAAAACCTTCTCGCTAATCAATTGCTCAAAGAACACTTCCAATCGTGGTAGGTTTTCTTTCAGCTCCTCAGCGTTACAAAGGCTTAAAAACAACTTGTAATATTGCTTTTTTGTCAGCCCAATGCTTTTCCCTATTAACTTTTTCGCGATGGAAAACACATTGTCTAGTGCCTGCTCATCTGAAAAAATATGTAGGTGACGGTTATTTAAACGGAGACGTTGACGAAAAAGTTCCGTATCGAAGGGAATAAAAAAGTGAATGTTCTCATTTTCCACCTGCTTATTATCCTTGATAGCCTGCACCACGTCTCGGGTTCCCATGGATGGGGTACGTATTGAAATTGGGTGAAAAATAAATTCAGGAAGTTGGTGATAAATGCTATTTCGGCTCAAATGCATGAAGGTTGAGTCCTTCATTTTTGACCCAATAATGTAGTTGTAATGAGTAACATTCATTACGTCTTTGGAGAACGCACGGCTTCTTACACCTTCCTTGCGCACCCACACCTCATTTTCTTCTACATCTTCGTTGATGAGGAACACATATTCCTCATAAAACACTTCAGCGATGTAGTTCATTAAATCACTTCGCTGTATTTGCTCCAATTCAACCTTCATCCTCCTCGACTTTAACCTCCTCTGCTTTTGATTCTTCTGTTTTTGTTTCCTCTTCCACTTTTTCCCAGATAAACGAGTCGTCTTTGTAATCAAGCATCACATGATCACCTGCCACAATCGCCTCAGAAACAATCATTCTGGACACTACTTTCTTCAAATACATCCGAATGACACCTGCAATCGGTCGAGCTCCATATTTCTTCGAGAAGCCTTTTCCAACGAGATAATCCGTTGCCGCATCTGTTAAACTCAGTCTGATTTTCTTTTGATCGATCAGTTGTTTTTGCAGCGCCTTCACCTGAAGGTTGAAGATCAGTTTTGCCACGTCTTCGTTGATCGGCGCGAATGGAACCACCTCTGTCAAACGACCAAGGAATTCAGGACGGAAATTGTTACTCATCACCTCAATCAACTGATTAGATGTTGGCATAATCCCCTGACTCATCTGCTCTGCAATCCACTCACTTCCAATGTTTGACGTGAAAATGATGATCGAATTTGAGAAATCCCCTGCTCTTCCTAATTTATCGTGAATGGTTCCTTCGTCCATGATCTGAAGGAAAACATCGTAAACCGACGCGTGTGCTTTTTCAATCTCATCAAACAACACAACCGAATAAGGTTTTTCACGAATCTTATTGACCAGCATACCACCTTCTTCGTAACCGACATATCCCGGAGGTGCTCCATATAGCAAGGCAGCTGAGTGCTCCTCTTTAAATTCGGACATATCGAAGCGAATCATTGCGTTTTCATCGTCGAAAAGCAATTCAGCAAGCGATTTCGTTAACTCAGTTTTTCCCGTACCTGTTGGTCCAAGGAAGAAGAACGAACCGATTGGTTGTTTTGGGTTACTCAAACCACTTCGCGATTCAATAATCGCATCAGAAAGCGTTGAGATGGCATGATCTTGTCCTTTCACACGCTCACCCAATTTCCCTTCAATGTTCAGTAGTCGCTCTTTTTCTTCCGCTTGAATCTTTCCAATTGGAATTCCTGTAATGCTTGCTACGAGTGCCGAAACATGACTGTCATCCACCTCTTTAATCGGCTCTTCTGCAAATCCTTTGATTTCGGTAAAGAACTGTTCCAACTGCTTGAAACGCTCTTCGAAATCTTCAATTAAAAGCAAATCCTGATCATTCGTACGCTGATTGATAATAGCAGGACTGATTAAATCCAATGCATTTCGATACAAGAATTTCGATTTACCATCAAAATCTTCATCCTCCAACTTGATATGAGACATGCGCTTGTGCAGCTGCTCGATATCCTTTTGAGAATTCGCATTACTCGTATGCACCAACGCAAGCGTACGATCTAACAAATCGATTGCTCCCATTGGCAATTTACTTTCCTTAAAGTATCTTCTGGAATAGTGCACCGCTTCGTGAATTGCGTCTTTTGCGATATTCAATTGATAGTGAGCTACCAATTTTAAACGATGATTTTCAAGACATTCTAAAAGAATAAAATCATCTAATTCCTCTAACACAATTCGGTCAAACTTTCTATTAACCGAGTGTTTTTCAATTGCTTTTCTGTACGCATCAGGCGTAATCGTTGCAATGAGGTTTGCCTTTCCATCGTTGAGTTGCGCTGAAATCAAGTTGATCACTGCACCATTCGACTGCCCTGTATCCGTTAACACTTGCATGTCGTCAATTACGAGGATACAATTGGGTAATTTCTCCACTTTATCGAAGATATTACTCAACTTCTTAGACACCTCATTTACGTTAGCGCTATTCGCCAAAAGCTTTGCTGTATTCAATCCGAGAATATCCATCTCCTGAACACGTGGGTTTTTCGACTCTGAAATGTATTTGATTAAGGCTTTGATGAAACCCGTTTTTCCTACTCCAGAATCACCCACTACGAGTACTCCTCGGTTCTCTTGACGATCCAGATTTTCGAAAACCGATCGAATCTCTTTGTTTCGACCAATAATCAAACTTCCTTCATCAATATTTTTCTGTGTCTTCAGGTTGGTGCAGTAATTGATCGCACCCATGATTTCCTCACTGCTCTGACCACTCACACCAGGAAGTCCTTGGGAAGAGCGAATCGGTGAATCATACAATCGAAGGAAATCATTTTCATCAATTTCCAGTGTTTCGATTTGTTTATGATCGTATACCACTCCATCGCGGACGATTGCCATGAATACACAAACGCCATCAATGTAATCGGTTCCTAATTTAATCTTCGATCGTTCCGACTCTTCGAGTACTTTTTGCACCTCATGATCCGGAACAGTTCCTTCATCACCTCCAATTCCTCCAGTATATACTTCACGGCGCATTTCGAACCAATCCATCAAATAGGCCACATCTTTTTCCATGCTTTGCAAGACTTCAGACAAACCTGTTGGTTCATGAAAAATAGCCAATGCTAAATGCGCGACTCCATAGGTTTCATGGCCATCATTGGCGGCAAAATTTTTCGCGAGTTTAATCGCAGAACTAAGTGCTGAGCTAAATAAACTTTCCATGCTTCTTAACTAATTTGTACTTGATATGGAATATTTTGAACCGAACGGTTTTCCAATTCTGATTGGATGAACTGTGCCATTCGCTTTTTGTTCTCGTCATTCATACCGTATTTTGAAGAGAGTTCAATTTGAACATGCGTTGTTCTCACCAAGCCTTCTTTTCGCTTTGGAGAAATCGCAACTCCCGAACGTACTTCAATCGATTCCAGTGTGTTTCCGACCATGGCTCTCACAAATGCTTTCACGTCTTCTCTTGAGACGATTCGCTCTCTTGTGATCATGCCAGATCTCAAATTATTAATCTTTTCTTTGGTTGATGTACGGATAATTCCGCCTACGGTTTCCGTTTGGAGCAAAATTGTGTTAGAAAGCACCTCTACATTCTGGTATTGACTGAAAGGTGTTTGGTCCAATATTCCATTAGCGAAGTTGGCATTTGTCTTCCAGAACTCGCATTCATAATTCGTTGAATTATCGAAAGGCTGAGTTACCAAATATTGTTTTTCCAAACTACCGATAATGTTCTTGTATGAGTTGTTTACTTTCTTTTCAAGAACATCCAGTTTATCTCCCAAATCCTCCAAGTGAGCATTCAAAAGATCATAACCAATAGCCGAAAATGCGCTTCCTTCCTCACGTACTGTTTGGATCATTTTGTCCAACATTCCTTTTGCACCACGTTGATCGAATCGATCAGCATTTCCGAAATACAAGGAATACGTCCCAGTCAAATCATTAATATCTGCCTTATGAACGGGATCATACTGGTGCCCTGTATCATCTACCAATGATTCCAGGTTTAGGAAGTAATCCAATCCTTCAGGATCTGTTGGAAGCGAAACCAATCGACCATTTCTAGCAATTGAGTGCTGCTTGTAAATAAATCTTCTGTTGACAATTGGAAATACGTTTAATGAAACTTCCA
>JBFHGY010000245.1:0-5356 GCA_041582905.1 Crocinitomicaceae bacterium
AACCAGATCACCGATTCAATGTCGATGTGGTTCGTTGGCTCATCCAGTAGAACAAGGTCAGGTTTTTGAAGAAGAATCTTTCCAAGTTCGATACGCATACGCCATCCACCACTAAACTCACTCGTTTGTCGGGTGAAATCAGAGCGTTTAAAGCCCAATCCGAGGAGGGTTTTCTCCACTTCTGCATCATAGTTGATCTCTTCGATGGAATAGAATTTCTCTCCAAGCTCGGATACACGCTCAATGATTTTCATGTAGTCCTCGGATTCGTAATCAGTACGTGTTTCCAATTGCTTGTTCAAGGAGTCAATTTCATCACGCATGTCGAAAATATGACTGAAGGCTTTTGAAGCTTCTTCGAACACGGTGCAATTGTCTTCTGTTAACAAATGCTGAGGAAGATAGGCGATAACAGTATCCTTTGGCCGTTGAATGGATCCTTTGTTGGCACTTTGAACACCCGCAATGATTTTCATCAAGGTGGATTTTCCTGCACCATTTTTTCCCATTAAAGCAATCTTGTCATTCTCGTTAATAACAAATGAGATATCGCTAAAAAGCGTTTCACCACTAAACTCTACGCCAATACCATTTACTGAAATCATAATCCGATTTTGATGGCGCGAAATTACGTAATCTCTCGTCTAAAAACGATGGTATCGAAGGAAACAAGCTACTTTTCTTCGTGCTGTTTACGCAAATCCTTTTGATGATCTAAAATGAGTCGGTGAACTTTCGATGCGTTGGGAATTCTGAAAAACGAGTAAGTGGACTTTGAAAACGATTTCAGTTGTGGTTGATTGGAGTCCTTCAGGAAGGCAAGTAGGTCACTAAAGTAAATCGTTCCAACATCGTTTGGACTTCCATTTTTGAGATGTAAACCTACGGCTGTATCCTCTGAAATTGTGACGGTTGTTAAACTATCTTTTGATCCTTCAACTTTGATCAAAATACGTTCATTGGTGATCGCATAATACGTGCGTGATCGTGTTCGACTATCAATAAAAAATCGTCCAATAAGAAGGATCAATCCAATGATGACAAAGGGAATTCCGAATAAAGCAAAGAAAGGACTCGACTGTGCGGCAAAGATGATCCATGTGAATGAAATGGAACACCAAATCAAACTGAAAGGGATTAAAAACCAATCTTTCGACTGAAAAACAATTCCTTGCTGAGGTTGTCCTGCCCAGGTAATGCGTTCATTTCGGTGAAGATGATCCAAGAAGGGAGCTTTCAGATGTGGTTCAATGTAGAGCATGATCGTATTTCATTCAGTTAAAGTTAAATAAAATTCGCGTAGAAAGGTATTCCTGACGGAGCAACAAACTAGGTACGCACAGCATTATTTGATCTTTTTATTTTCGTCTTAAATTGCTTACTTTTGCATGCCTTTTTTAAGGAAATAAATAAGATTATTTATGGAACAGATTGCACCGTATATCCCAACAAATAAAGTTCGTATTGTAACCGCAGCATCGCTTTTCGATGGTCATGATGCGGCAATTAACATCATGCGTCGTATCATTCAATCGACTGGATGTGAAGTGATTCACCTTGGTCATGACCGCTCCGTGGAGGAAGTGGTCAATTGTGCGATTCAAGAAGATGTGCAGGCAATTGCCATGACTTCTTATCAAGGAGGACACAACGAGTACTTTAAATACATGTATGACCTGTTGAAAGAAAAAGGTGCAGGTCACATTAAAATCTTCGGTGGAGGAGGTGGAACAATTCTTCCTTCGGAAATCAAAGAATTACAGGAGTACGGAATTGAGCGCATTTACCATCCAGACGATGGACGTGAACTTGGTTTACAAGGAATGATCAACGATTTGGTGCAACGTTGTGATTTTCCAGTTGGAAAAGATTTAACGGATGAAATTGATTTCATCAAAGAAAAAAATAACGCGAAGATCGCACGTATCATTTCAGCAGCGGAAAACTTTGCGGATGATGCAAAAGAGGTACTTGATAAAGTACACGAAATGGCAGAGAAGGTATCTGTTCCAGTTCTCGGAATCACGGGAACGGGAGGTGCTGGAAAGTCTTCGCTCGTGGATGAATTGGTGCGCCGCTTCCTCATTGATTTCACGGATCGAAAAATTGCGGTTGTTTCCGTAGATCCTTCAAAAAGAAAAACTGGAGGAGCATTGCTAGGTGACCGTATTCGTATGAACTCGATTAAAAATGAACGCGTATACATGCGATCATTGGCGACACGTCAGTCGAATTTGGCCTTGTCAAAGCATGTAGCTGAAGCAATTTCCATCTTGAAAGCGGCTGAATACGATTTGATCATTTTGGAAACGTCTGGAATTGGTCAGTCGGATACGGAAATCCTCGATCACTCGGATATGTCATTGTATGTAATGACGCCTGAGTACGGTGCAGCAACGCAATTGGAGAAAATTGACATGCTTGATTTCGCAGACGTTATCGCTTTGAATAAATTCGATAAACGAGGAGCATTGGATGCATTGCGTGATGTACGTAAGCAATACCAACGCAATCACAACTTGTGGGAGGAAAAAACGGATACGATGCCTGTATTTGGAACGATCGCTTCGCAGTTCAACGATCCAGGAATGAATACCTTGTATAAGGTGATCATGGACAAGTTAGTGGAGAAAACAGGAATTGATTTGAACTCTACCTTCGAAATTTCAGACGAGATGTCGGAGAAGATATTTGTAATTCCACCAGAAAGAACACGTTACCTTTCTGAAATTTCAGAGAATAACCGCTCATACGATGTTTGGGTGGAACAACAAGTAGCTGTAGCGGATAAGCTGTACGGATTCAGAACATCAATCGATAGCTTGAAAAACGCTTCAATTGAAGACAAAGATCGACTGATCAAAGGATTGGAAGAGGCATTCGAAGCAGAAAAGCTCAACTTCGATCCAAAGAACATGCTCATTATCGAGCAATGGGAGGAGAAAAAGAATCGCTACCAAGAACCTGTATTTAAGTTCAAGGTGCGTGATAAAGAATTGTCGATTCAAACACACACAGAATCATTATCGCATTCGCAAATTCCAAAAATCGCTATGCCGAAATATTCGGGATGGGGTGATATTTTGAAATGGTCTTTGCAGGAAAATGTGCCAGGTGAATTCCCATATACTTCTGGATTGTTCCCATTCAAACGAGAAGGGGAAGATCCTACGCGAATGTTCGCAGGAGAAGGTGGACCAGAACGTACAAATAAGCGCTTCCACTACGTGAGTTTGGGAATGCCAGCAAAACGTTTGTCGACAGCATTCGATTCTGTGACCTTGTACGGAAATGATCCCGATCTTCGTCCTGATATCTATGGAAAAATTGGAAACGCAGGTGTTTCCATCTGTTGCTTGGATGATGCCAAGAAGTTGTACTCTGGATTCGATTTGTCCGATCCAAAGACTTCTGTTTCGATGACCATTAACGGACCAGCTCCTATGTTGCTTGGATTCTTCATGAATGCTGCCATTGATCAGAATTGTGAGAAGTACATCAAAGAGAACGGACTGGAATCTGAGGTGGAAGCGAAAATCGTAGAGATCTACAAGAAAAAAGGAGTAGAGCGTCCACGCTACCAAGGTGACTTACCAGAAGGTAATGACGGATTGGGATTGATGTTACTCGGAGTAACAGGAGATCAAGTGCTTCCTTCAGAAGTCTATAATGAAATTAAAGCAAAGACCTTAACGCAGGTTCGCGGTACGGTTCAAGCAGATATCTTGAAAGAAGATCAAGCGCAAAATACATGTATCTTCTCTACAGAATTTGCCCTTCGACTGATGGGAGATGTGCAGGAATACTTCATCAATAACGGAGTGCGAAACTTCTACTCAGTGTCGATTTCAGGATACCACATCGCGGAGGCTGGAGCAAACCCAATTACGCAGTTGGCGTTCACCTTGGCGAATGGATTCACATACGTGGAGTACTACTTGAGTCGTGGAATGGACATTAATGCATTCGGACCGAACTTGTCGTTCTTCTTCTCCAATGGAATCGATCCAGAATATGCGGTTATCGGTCGTGTTGCAAGAAGAATTTGGGCAAAAGCCTTGGCGAAGAAATACGGAGCGAACAGTCGTGCGCAAATGTTGAAATACCACATCCAAACATCTGGAAGATCGCTACACGCGCAAGAAATTGACTTCAATGATATTCGTACAACCTTGCAGGCATTGTACGCGATTTATGATAACTGTAACTCGTTGCATACAAATGCTTACGACGAAGCAATCACAACGCCAACAGAGGAATCTGTTCGACGCGCAATGGCAATTCAGTTGATCATCAACAGAGAATTAGGATTGGCGAAGAATGAAAATCCACTTCAAGGAGCGTTCATCATTGAGGAATTAACAGACCTCGTAGAAAGCGCTGTATTGATGGAGTTCGATCGAATTACGGAAAGAGGAGGAGTACTCGGAGCGATGGAAACAATGTATCAACGTTCGAAGATTCAAGAAGAGTCATTGTACTATGAAACACTCAAGCATACTGGAGAATTCCCGATCATTGGTGTGAATACCTTCTTGAGTTCGAAAGGTTCACCTACCATTCTTCCAAAGGAAGTAATTCGTGCAACAGAAGAAGAAAAGCAGTATCAAATCGAGATGCTGAACGCGCTTCATTCAGGAAATGAGGAACAAACAAAGAATGGAATTCAAGCGGTGCAAGAGGCGGCCATTAACAATCAAAATATGTTTGAACAGTTAATGGAAACGTGTAAATATGCATCACTTGGACAAATTACTGATGCTTTGTTTGAAGTAGGAGGGCAGTATCGAAGAAATATGTAATTCTATTGTACATGCGAGTGTTCCTGTTTATGTGCTTGATAGCACTAGGTGTATTTGGGTGTACTCACCCGGATTCGTACAATGATCCTGACGACATGCATCATAAGGATGGCGTTATTGCGATTGTCACAACTGCCTACCAATCGGAAGGATGCGAAGTTCTCCTCGAAATTGAAGAGAACGGAGAAAAAGAACTGTTTCTTCCCATTGAATTAGAGGAGAAGTTCAAAAAACATGGTACAAAATTGAAGATTACCTTTCACCCTTCTCGAATCATGCAATCGGGTTGTCATAAAGGAATTCCCATTTCGATTGATAATATTAAGTTGATCGAGAATAAGTAGAAGTTTGTCGAATTGTTTGAAAGTTGTGAACAAAACTTTCTCAAGTCTCGAGGAAAGAGGATGTCTACTGTTTTTTGAAAGGTAGACGGTTGTTAATGTGTTCATTCATAATTCTTTAAATTTAATTCTTGCATGGTGAGCAAAGTGTTCATAATACCACGCACAACTTGAAAAAAGTTGAAATATTAACATTAAATCGGGTTAGTTTTG
>JBFHGY010000246.1:0-5346 GCA_041582905.1 Crocinitomicaceae bacterium
AAACGATGCCATTCGGAACCTTCTTCACCACGGAACAAGCCAATGTGTTTGTCCGTTTCAATTTTCGAGCAATTCATACTGAAGCAAAATGGAACGAGCCACGATTTGGCTTACACCATGCAATAGGATATGGAAATTTCAACAATCGTGAAGATCATCAATGGACCTTCGAAACAATGGATAAAGGGTATTATGAAGCAGGATTCATTTTCGACGGAATCTTGACTAGCAATTTTACTTCAATTGGTTTGGGAGTGTTCTATCGCTACGGGCATTATGCGGATGCCGATTGGAAACAGAACATCGTTCCAAAGTTGGCGTTTTCGTTTAATTTAGAGTGACGTACGTAGTGCATTGAAAGATTGCAAAATTCAGAATTGAATGATTCAGTTTTACTTCGAATATCAATTTCTGCTATCGTTAAACCTGAATAATTCGGGTTAGATTCGGAGTGCTCGTTGAATTTTTTAATGCGCGAAGCGCTATCTTTCAATACGTGTGGAGCGCTAGCGTAACAAGTTCACATGTCCTGTCTGAATCTTCTCTTGACTTAAAGGTTCGCAACTCACATACGTGACCTTCCAGGTATACACGCCATCAGGTGACATTTTACCGTTTGGTGCTGTTCCGTCCCATGCTTCGTACAAATCTGTTGTTTCGTACACACGTTCTCCCCAACGGTTGAAAATTTCGAGTTTCCATTCAACTACGGGTAAGTAAGCGATAGGCAAGAAGGTATTATTGAATTGGTTACCGTCAGGCGTAAATGCATTCGGGGCATACAAGGTAAACGGTTCGATGAAAATGTAATTACTCGCTGTGTCTTTACAGCCAAATTCATTCGTAACAATCTGCACGGGATGATGTCCACCATCTGTTAAATACATGTAGCTTGGCGAAGGAACGCCAGAGCTGTTTGCCGTGCTATCATCAAAGAAATAGAACCAATCAACCGCTCCAACAGATTCGTCGATAAATTGAATGGTTGAGTTACAAATATCCGTGTACTCAGGAGTGAGTGAGAATCCTGCTTCTGGGGAAGGACGAACGTTCACCAAATCTGCTTGAAGCAGCGTAAGTGTCGCGACACAACCTGCAAATGTTTCCATGGTTAAGGTCACTGGATAATTCCCAGGAGTTGGATACAAATGTGAAGGATTTTCCAAGTTGGATGTACTTCCGTCTCCGAAGTCCCATGTGTAGAAAGCGGGCGTTTCAGAATCGGATAAGTTCACGAATTGAGCATTGAACGGAGCACACTGTGTTCCGGGTACGATACTAAAGTTTACGGTTGGCTCTCGGTATAAATAGATTTCTTGCGTGACTGCCTCTTCACAGTTCTCAAACGTTCCTGTAAGTGTGACGGAAATAGGACCAGTCGTGTTGAAACTAACTCCATTCACGTCGATGTTGTTGGGTGTTTGAATGCTTGCATTCGGACCGAAATTCCACGTGAACACAGAACCGGGAGGACCACTAACCGTACCATCGAAATCAAAACTGTTTCCAGTGATACACATCGAATCTTGCGAGGTAAATGCGACCATGAGCGGCTCATTCAATGTGATGGTTTCTGTTGCCGTAGCCGTGCATATCGGACTCGAACTTGAGATCAATGTAACCGTATATGTTCCTGCCGATGGGAAGGTAAATGTAGGTTCAAAGTCGGTACTAACGTCCGTGGTCGTTCCCTGCACACCAAAATCCCAATTGTAATTGTTCGAATTCGTCGATCCATTTCCAAAGTCAACAGTCAACCCTCCACACTCAACTTCAGGAGGTAGAATGATCGATGCTGTCGGTTCAGGGAAAATGAAAATTGAGTCCGTATAGTCCGTAATACACGAATTACTTTCCACTTCAACGGTAACAGGAATATGACCTGTTGCGTTAAATGTGACGCCATTCACGACGTTTCCGCTATTCGTTGGGCTTGTACCGTTTGGACCAAAATCCCACGTATAATTGGCGCCTGCAGGTGCGGTACTTGCCGCTACAAAGTCAAAGCTATTTCCGTTAATACACAAGGTGTCATCGGAAACGGCATAGGAAACAGTAATTGGATCATTTACGATAATATCCATATAGGCGGTGTCTGTACAAGGCCATCCCGGATTCACCACAAGCATAGCTTGATACGTCCCAGGCGCTGGATATGTGTAAGAAGGTTGAAACGCTGTACTTACATCTGTCGTAATTCCTGGAACACCAAAATCCCACTGGTAATTTGTTCCTCCGTATGAATTATTCACGAAGTCAACGGTAAGTCCTTGACAGTAGTCGATAAAAGTTGGAAGTTGTTCTTGAGTCGGAAGAATACTTTCGAGCTGTAAATTACAGTTGAATACGCGGAATAGGAAGTCACGAGTCGTTGCGTTGATGACCACGCCATTTCGAATTTCTTCTACACGAATTCCAACTACATACAGTCCAACAAGGTTTGGTGATGCGGTGAGCAATCCCGTTGCTGGATCAATATTGATGGTTGAACCTGGTCCAAGCGGGCTCGCCGCACTGTGTCCTGGAACCCAATTGACGGGTGCATAAGGGGGCGGTGGAGCAGGGTTCGGTGCAGGATTAAAACTTCCAGCTCCTGCATTCGGAGTAACGAGTGAGTACACCAGCTGGTCGCCATCTGGATCCGTGGCACTGTGATCAAAGATCAAGTCTTCGTTGTTACACAACAATTGTGGCGGATAGTTTGTAAAGCGTGGACTGCTGTTTACCCATGCGTTTGTGTTTACTCCTGGAATGACACACGTTAAGGTAAAACCTGTATCGTCGGGATTTGTAATGTTGGTAATGTTGGGACCACGACAGCAGCGCTGATACGAAATGGTATATCCTCCAACGGCGGGAGGCAACACAATATCTGTTATGTAAATCGCATTTTCTGTACAGATATTATTTGGTGGAGTAACACACGGATTGTTGAATACGACCGGAACATTTTGATCTCCGGGAAATGGAATGTTGATGTTTTGAATCAGCGCGCCATTGTTGTAAACAGCCAAAGGAAGTGGATTATCGAATTGAGCTCCCGTTGAATTACAATCACGATAGATGGAAATATAGAAGCGATACGTGTTGTTACCGAGATAATCATAGTAAATATCACCACCAACAATATGGGAGGCTTGCGAGAAGAAAGCGCTCAAAATCAGTGTTATTACTAGTAGTAACTTAATCATCCTATTTGCTAGACGAAGGAATAGTGCAAAAGTTATTCCAAAAATGAAACAAATTCATTGTACTCTTGAAAAGCAAAGTTAATCGAATTGGAGTTCAGGGAAATGATCAATTGGGAATTTAAACTCAAAATCAAGTTGTTGAGTGATTTTTTGTGATGAAATGATGCGTTTGTTTGGCGCTTCATCTGAAAAAGTTGGAGCTGGAAGATCGTAATGGTGTGCTGCGGAGGTGTAGTAATTTTTTCGTTGAGGGTAATCGGGAAAAACAAGATTGAAAGTTCCCGTAGTTTCCTTGTTTTCAATCATTGATAGCATCGCCTGTACACAATCTCCTTGATGGACAAAGTTGATGATCCCCAAAGGATTTTTGACTTCACTTCTTCCTTGAAGGAAACGAATGGGGTGACGATTCGGACCGATCAGTCCGCCTAATCGGAGAATGACATGTGAGGGGACATTTTCACGAATGGCATTTTCCGCGACGTTCAGAATCGAGGAATCCTGATCGCTTGGGAAGATAAAAGATTCATCATATACGCCTTCCTGATCGGGATAAATTCCTGTCGAACTGGTAAAAATGACGTGAACATCATCTGAAAACTGCTCCAGTAAAGCAACGAGCTTTTCATGATAACGCATCGGTTCATCGCGATGGAGTGGAGGTAAGGTAATTACCAAGTTCTGGGTGGACTCACAAATTTCCTTCGGAACGGAAACAGATTCTTTCAAGTCCAACTCAAAGGGCTGAATTCCCAATTGAGTAAGCGACGAAAATCCACTTTCGTTTCGAACAGAACCATATACGCTGATTCCTTTTTGAGCAAGAGCTTCCCCGAACGCTTTTCCAAGCCATCCGCATCCTATTATTGTTGTCGACAAATCATTCATTTTTCCTTCTGCTAAGGTACGAATGATTAAATTTGTAGTATGAATTTTTCAAAGGCATTCGTTCGATTTAATTGGATAGCGCTCGTGCTCATTTATTTGGTAGTTGTCGCAGGAAGTTTTGTTCGAATTACAGGAAGTGGGATGGGATGTCCCGATTGGCCAAAGTGCTTTGGACAATGGGTTCCGCCAACAAGTTCCGATGAGTTACCAGCTGATTACAAAGAGAATTATTCCGAAGGAAGGAAAAAGAAAGTCGATAAATTTTCGGGATTTCTTCGATCATTGGGAATGGATAGCACGGCTGAAAGACTTCAAAATGATCCGGATGTATTGAAGGAAGAAGATTTCAACGCACGAAAAACGTGGACGGAATACGTGAACCGACTCTTCGGATTTTTAGCAGGAAACGCCATGTTGATCGCCTTTTTATGGATGTTGGTGAAATACCGAAAGCGAAAACTATTGCTGATCGCTGGGTTCAATCTTGTGCTAATGGCGATTCAGGCGTGGTTTGGATCTATCGTGGTGGCAACGAATTTGGTTCCTTGGACCATCACCGTTCACATGTTCTTGGCATTGGTGATCATCGCTTTGCAGCTTTATTTGATTCGACTGATGAGTCCAGCAATGAAAGGTTATCTCAAACTTCCAAAGTGGACGCTTTACCTTTTGTGGATTTGTTTCGGAATCACCATTTACCAAATGTTCTTGGGGACACAAGTGCGCGAATCCATCGATGTACTCACGAAGATGGGATATGGAAGAGAAGACTGGGCGGATCAATTGGGAATGCCGTTTTACATTCACCGAAGTTTCTCCTGGCTTGTGTTGATTTTACTGTCGGTAATGGCTTGGAAGAACGAACGCGGAGAGAAATTAATGGCTGTTCGTGCTTTGTACGTCGTGCTTGCATTGGAATTAATTTCGGGTGTGTTATTGGCATATGCCGACATGCCAGGCTTGGTTCAAACGTCTCACCTTGTCTTTGCAACGATTCTCTTCGGAATTATGACAATGGGCGTGATGCGCGGTAAAACTTCAGCCCCAATTGGGTAGGTTGTTTCAACATACAATTCATTTTACGTCATGATTTTTCTGGGTGCATTTATTTCCCTGTTGATTGGCGTTGTCCTTGGACTTGTGGGTGGTGGAGGTTCCATTCTTACGGTTCCTTTGGTGCATTACTTGTTCGGTACAACCATGTTGTTGGCAACAACCTATTCGTTGATTGTTGTTTCGGTTGCATCAGGTGTGGGGACGCTTCAAC
>JBFHGY010000247.1:0-5319 GCA_041582905.1 Crocinitomicaceae bacterium
GAGCTGTTTCTTTCAACCGAACACGAAAAGCGATCGGAAAAGCACTTATCAAATCCAATAAAGGGATCAGCTGCCAAGCGCATTAACATGTTCTTGCGATGGATGGTTCGTAACGACAAGCAAGGCGTTGATTTTGGAATCTGGAAGACGATTTCTCCCTCAGAATTGTACATTCCTCTTGATGTTCATACAAGTAAGCATGGTCGAAACCTTGGACTCATTCAACGTAAACAAGACGATTGGAAAGCATTGGAAGAATTGATGTCTCAATTGCGAGAGTTCGATCCAGTTGACCCTTCAAAATATGATTTCGCGTTGTTTGGAATTGGTGCTTTTGAAAGCTAGTTAGTAGTTAAAGTCATCCACATCTACGCAATTCCGCGTATTGTCCACTTTTCTCAATTCCTTACCTTTGAATCAAAGTACTCGAATGATTTACGTTGGTATTGTTGAGGATAAAACAGAATTAGGAAAGGAATTACAATCAAAAATCGAATTGTCTAAGGAGTTTTCCGTTGTTTTTATCGCTAAAAATGGGCAGGAAGCGATCACCATGTTTTCTGAAAAGAAGGTTGATGTTTTGCTCATGGATATCGAGATGCCGATCATGAGCGGTATAGAAGCAACAACAGAAATCATCAAGCGTAGTCCAGACTTTCCCATCGTGATGTGCTCTATTTACGACGACGAGCAATCGATCATGGATGCCATTTTTGCAGGTGCCACGGGATATTTACTGAAAGATGAAACTCCTTCAACGATTCATCAAGCGATCCATCAAGCCATTTCCGGTGGTTCTCCCCTAAATCCGAAAATTGCCAGAAAAACACTCCGAATGCTCAATGTACAATCTCCGAAAGTTGATCTATCCGAAAAATTCGGTTTGACCTCAAGAGAAACGGAAATACTGGAGCTACTTGCAACGGGGAAAACCTATCAGCAAATTGCAGATGCACTGTTTTTAAGTCAAGGAACTATTCGCAAACACGTTGAAAACTTATATAGAAAACTGGAAGTCAACAATAAAGTAGACGCTGTGAATAAATTATCGAGATAAACTTTTCTGTGTTCGGTTCGAATCGATACAAAATCTCTTATCTTCGAAAAAAGTGATCGAATGAGAATAGCCTCATTTCTTACATCCCTGATTCTATTCACCAGTGCATTCGTTTGCGCACAGGAATCTTCTAAACTTTCGGAGGTTGATCAATTAAAGATTGATGCGAACAACGCCCGATTTTCAGACACGGAATTGGCTACTTCTCTCCTACTCGAAGGACTTCGACTTGCAAAGCAAAACAAGAGCGAACTCGACATTGGCTATTTTTACCGTAAACTAGTATCTGAAAAAGGAAACGCTCAGCAATTGGATAGTGCTCGTTACTATTTTGAACAAGGACTGGAATTTTACCAAGCTACGCTTAAAAGAAAAGGTGTGAAAAACATGGAGGATGAATTGCTGGAAGCACATCTTCATAGTGAGCTGGGCGAAGCTTATAGTGTTAATTTCAAGTTTAAGGAATCACAGAAGGAATACACGACAGCCATGAAGAAGTATGCCGATTTCGATGATTACATCGGCGTGGGTATTGCTAAAATCAATATGGGAAACCTTTCATTACGACAAGGTGATTTTCCGTCAGCTATTCATACATTTTTGGAGAGTAAAGCTGTTTTCGACACTACCGAATACCACTACATCACAGCTGAAATATGCAATAGTGTCAGTACGGCATACGAGAAAATGAGTGACCTCGATCAAGCAATTGAATACGGCAAGCTCTACCTCAATTATATGCTGATTAGTGACTATGAGTATCCTGGAATCATTAATGCACAAATTTACTTGGCTAAACTCTACGCTTTATGGAAGAAGCCCAAGAAAATGAGAATTTATCTCGATAAGGCGCAGATTGGAATCGATTCCTTGCAACTGAACTACATGAAACCTGCATTAGCAAGTGCCGAGGCGACTTCTTTGTTACTTTCGGAAGACTACACAGAAGCAAAACGGTTACTTCTATCGGCGGAATCGTACCTTGAAGCAAGCAAAGCCGATCCCATGCAAACGTTTGATTTCAAGCGTCAATTAGCCAAAAGTCTAGCCAAAACAGGACAAGAAACGCGCGCTCAAGCCATTTTAGAAGAGGTAATCCTTACGGTGGACAGTTTACATTTGTATGAAGAAGGAATTGAGATTTCCAAACTACTTTCTACGATTTACGAGAAGAATAAGCGCTTCGACCTTTCTCTTAAAATGCTCAAGAAACATCAGTTTTATTCCGAAGAAACCATTGGATTGAAACAGCAATTGGCGTTTAAGGAGATCGAAACGAAGTATCAAAATTCCGTTCAGAAAAACCAGTTGTTAGAGCAGCAAAAAAAGATTGACGAAGATGCCTGGCGTTTGAAGCGCAATCAATTATGGATTACCATTTTAGCCTTATCTCTTGTGCTATCGCTGTTGATTTACTTCTATTTCAGTAGAAAACTACGCGCCAAGAAAGAAAAGGAATTACATGAACAAGCATTGAGATCGTCGAATGAAAAACTGAGAATATCAAGGGATTTACATGATAACATCGGTTCCGAACTCACTTTGATTAAATCCAAAATTGACCAACGCATTTATTTATTGGAAGATCAAAAAGAAATTGAACATTTGACGGAACTTTCGGACTATTCGAAATACGCCATGGATGAGCTTCGTAAAACCATTTGGGCCACAAAGACAGATCAGATTCAATTGTCGGAACTGGAAGAGAAAATCGAAACCTTCGTAGAACGATTCGATATAAATTATGAAATAAGGTCTGATTACTCTGATACTGCGATTTCCTCGCTTACAGGGTTAAACGTGTATCGATCGGTTCAAGAAGCCATTCAAAATACCATTAAACATAGCAAGGCAACAACAGTTTCCATTTCGATACTACAGTTGAGTGAACGACATTTCGAAATCACGATTCAAGACAATGGAAAAGGATTCGATGTGAACAAAGATTTACGTGGGAATGGAATCGGAAATATGCTCGAACGAATGAATGAAATTGGTGGAGAATTTGAAGTTGATTCGTCCGAAAAGGGAACGTTCGCTCGATTTGTGTTTGGGGCATTGTAGGTTTCGAGAGCCTCAACCTACAATCGAAAATTAGCCTCCTGTCTCGACAGGTGTAGTAGAGAGAATATCACAATTACATTTTTTGAGGTAGTAACGGGTAGCTAAATCATCCTCCATATGTAATAAAATAATCGATGAAGTTGAATTCTTCTCTACCGTGTACACCCTTCCTTCCCCAACGAAATTCCCTTCAAAGACGATGCGTTCCTCTTGAGCTGAAATGGTCGCTTCTTCAACTAAAGAATTATCCTCATAATATTCTCCATAATTCAAATCGATAACGGCACCTGAAACAATTTTTGAGCGCAAATAGAAATAGAAGAAACTACTATCTGGAACCGTTGTTGTGATGATCGGGTCCGAATTGATCGCATTCCACTCCTCTACTTTTGTGATTTCCCATGTTCCGTTTCCTTTGGAAAGTTTTGCAAAGAGTTCGTTCTCATCATTAATCCCAGCGAATTCTTTAAAACAGCCGCTCAAAAGAATAGCGAGAAAAGGTAATAGAAGTAATCGTTTCATTGTTTACGCTTTTTGTTCAATCGAGATTGATCAAGATTTAAATAGAAAATAGCTGACAGCGTTACGCTTTGGCGATTGAAATACGGCACCAATTCGTTTCCTGAAGTCACGGAAATCGGTTCTGTGTAATCCTGAGGGAAATACGTGTAATCGGGATGCTTTACGATGGCCGCATCGGATAATCCAAAGTCTTCTTCTTTATTAATGATTCCGAAACCAATTTTGGAGAACAAATAACGTGCTTCCAGCGCTAGGAAATTCTTGAATCGGTAACGAACTCCCCCACCGAATGATAACCCTACGGTATAATGCTTGTACACCCCATTGTACGCGAACTCATTCGTTAACGTGCGTGTTTCATCTGGATAGATATAGTACGAAACCATGCGTGTCCAATTCCAATTTGTTCCGAATGTTCCGTAAAAGTCCAAATGCTTCGTTCCAAAGAATCCGAAATCAAACAAGGTCTCTCGCCGCTGCTCTTTCCATACGAAGCTTCTTCCAAAACCATTCGACCAACGAACATCTCTCGTTTGTGCAGTTTTTGTGGACATCGCAGTAAAAACAAGAGAATATCCCCCTTGTCCCATGCCAATTTGAAAGGTCCACGCCCCCGTTAAGCCATCGTTTGAGAAGTTCTCATCTACCTCCGTAAAGTACAAGTTGTTATTCGCCAAAATCGGCTCCATTGCTTCCTGATAACTTGAGTAGCTTTGATTCAAATCGGTGTAATCACAACGATATCCCATAGCTCCATATGTCAAAGAGCCATAAATATTTTGCGCCTGAACGAAATGTCCAGCGGTAACAAAGATTAGAGCAGTCAGTAGTGTTTTCATAGACTAAATAAAGAGGCTTGTTTTAATGCCAAAATGACTATTTCTCAAGAGTGTTCGCTCTCTGTAGTTGTGAAATGAATTCGGATTGAGTTCCTGATTCAACAAGATGAGATCATGTGTTTTTGTAGGCCAACCGAGGAAATAGAATAGTTGAAAGCGAAGTCCGGTATTTTTGTCGCTCGATCGACGGACGATATCCACATGAAAAGTAGAATACGCGTCCATATCTAAAATCAAATCAGAAAAGCTAAACGATCCTTTCGCAAATGGTCCCAATTCGGGTCGTTCCCCATTGAGTTTCGTTTTGAAGCGGACCCACATCAGTCCCATTGGCATTACACCAAATCCCATATCAAAGCCTCCCACATGAACGGGTGTCCACCATGCGTCGATGGCATCAATGGTAAATTGTGACATACGCACACTTCGCGTGAATTCCTCGCCGTTTAGTAGCGTGCCCTTCACTTTGTCTTTTCGGGTGGTAAAAGCCATGTTCACCAAGGTAGCACCGCCAAAATCTGATTGCGTACCCAGTCCAATATCAAAACCATGGAGCCATGTTCCTTCTGATAGCGAATTGTCTAACCATGGTCGCTGCTGATTGTAGAATTCCTTTACATGGTGATATTCGCGATAACCACCGAAATCTCCGCGATATCCAAAATGAAGTCCTTCGCGATAGTTGTTTTGACTCTTCAACTTAAATTGCGCGTCTGCATCAGAAAAAACAAAGCAGGCACAAAAAGCAAGAAAATAATGGATACGTAGCATTGCTGATTTTTCATCAAAGTTATGATGAAGGCCAGTTGAGCGCAATACGCAGTTCTTCGTATTTAA
>JBFHGY010000248.1:0-5317 GCA_041582905.1 Crocinitomicaceae bacterium
CAGATGTGCTGGGCAGAGTTATCCTTTCAGGCAAGTTATCTTTGGAAGGTACGATCAATGTTGAAAAACTGGCGAAAGGTCAATATTCCATTCGATTAAGCCGCGCTGAAACTGGAGCAATATTCTTTGTTAAGGAATAGTGTATGTCTGAGTTCTAGTCATTACCGGAGACTGAAAAAGTGCACTAACACTGAATAATTCAATCGATTATTCGGAATTTTAAATTAATTAGTTACCTTTGCCGCCCCATCTAAATAGAGTTGGGACATTAATATACATAATAAAAAAAACACTTTTTTATGAATTCTTATGAAACTGTTTTCATTTTGACTCCCGTTTTGTCTGATGAACAGACGAAGGAAGCAGTGCAGAAATTCGAGGGTGAAATCAAGAAATTAGGAGGTAACGTAACACACTCTGAATCTTGGGGACTTCGCAAGTTGGCCTACCCTATCCAGAAAAAATCAACAGGATTTTACTTCATGTTGAATTTCGAAGGACCGAGCACTGTGATTGCTGATTTGGAAGTAACATTCCGTCGTGACGAGCGCGTTATGCGATTCTTAACTGTAAAGATGGATAAAGATCACCTTGCATTCGCTGAAAAGCGCAGAGCAAAAATGGGATCAAAGAAATCCGCTGAAGCAGAAGCTTAATTATTAATCACAAAATTAGACAATCATGGCTCAAAATGACGTTCGATACTTGAATCCGATTAACATCGAGATCAAAAAGAATAAATACTGCCGTTTCAAGAAGAGCGGTATCAAATACGTTGATTACAAAGACGCTGATTTCTTATTGAAGTTGATCAACGAACAAGGTAAAATTTTACCACGTCGCATCACAGGAACTTCTGCGAAATACCAGAAGAAAGTGAACAAAGCAATTAAACGTGCACGTCACATTGCTGTTCTTCCTTACGTTGCTGACATGTTGAAATAATCATTCCAAAGTTTAACACGAAATTTCAAAGAAAATGGAAGTAATTTTAAAGAAAAACGTAGACAACCTGGGATATACCAACGATGTGGTAACTGTAAAACCAGGATATGGTCGTAACTTCTTGATTCCTCAAGGATATGCTGTATTGGCAACTGCTTCTGCAAAGAAAGCACACGAGGAAATCATGAAACAAAAATCACACAAAGACTCTAAAATTCTTGCTGAAGCGCAAGAGCTTGGAACTAAACTTGAAGGAACATCTGTTAAGATCGTTACTAAAGTTGGTGAAAAAGGAAAAATCTTTGGTTCTGTGAATACTCTTCAATTGTCTGAAGCATTGAAAGCGGAAGGAATTGATGTAGACCGTAAATCATTGAAAATTAAAGATGAGCCAATCCGTGAGGTTGGAACATACGAAGCGACAGCTAACCTTCATAAAGATGTTAAATCAACATTCTCTTTTGAAGTAGTTGGTGAGTAAGATCGCATAACACTTTTCGAATCCCTCAGTTTTAAGAACTGAGGGATTTTTTTTGCTCCAAACTTTTCATTCCTGTACTTGTTAAAATTGAATACAGAGCTCAACAAACGTGTTAATCATCTTTATTGATTTGATTTATAAACAAATAAAAACAAAATGAATACTTATCTTAAGAGGAACTTAATCACGTGTTACACAATTGTACTGTTCACTCTAGACTTTTGCTGTTCTATTCAATTCTACGTTCCCCACTCCCCTTTTTAGTATTGACTCTAGGTTGTTGTGTCAACAAGAACTGTAACACATAAAAACAAACATTATGAAAGTCACAAAACTTTTACTCGTTGGATGTCTCTCAATGGGCGTGAGCTTCGCTGGGAACTCACAAATTCAAAATGCGACCGCACCGATTTTCGGAATAGCTCCTGCTCCAGTCAACACTGGGTTAGCCATTGCACCGGGCGTAGATGTACAAGCATCTGTTCACGATGATGGTGCAGGTGGATACAAAATTAATTGGATCGAAAGTGCTACATCAACCATCGTGGATGCTGATGGAAATCCTGGAAATGATCCAGATGTAGCGTACTACGCTAATGCAGATGCCCTCGTTGTGGCATACGAACTTGGAGGAATGATCTTCGTGGATGATTACTATTTAATGACGCTTTCTCCTGCTCCTGATTACAGTTTAAATACAACAACGAACGTTGCCCCTGGAACCTATCCAAATGTGGACATGAATAGCGCAGGAGATGGAATTCTCTGTTGGGAAGATGCTGGGTTTGTCTGGGTTTCTGCATTCAATATCGGAGGGTTCGTGTCTGGACCTCCCGTTCCGATTAATCCAGGAACACAACCAGACGTTGTTCTCTTGGATGATGGAATAACTGTTGCGCTTACCTACGTGGATCCGGGCGGAGTTCTTATCATTGAAACAATGGATTACACAGCAGTAGCCGGAGGTGGATATGCACCTTGGATGATGTGGCAATATCCTCCAATGACGCAATATGAATTCCCAAGAATTGCAGGTCAACGTAACACCAACTTCGGATTTGGGAATCCTAATGATTTTACCGTTGTGGCACAAGACTGGAACGGAGGAACATCTGAAGTTCACGGTTTCTTCGCTATCGGTGGAGGTATCGTAAACCCAATGGTTCTCATCAACAACAACTTCATGGGATGTCCTACAAACGCCCCTCGTCCGGTAGTGACGTATGAGCGCGGGAGAGTTCACATTGCATGGAGTCAGAATTACCTCGGAGGATGTTCTGGTTTA
Source organism: Crocinitomicaceae bacterium (assembly GCA_041582905.1). Lineage (GTDB taxonomy): Bacteria > Bacteroidota > Bacteroidia > Flavobacteriales_D > Crocinitomicaceae > UBA4466. The sequence goes on from JBFHGY010000248.1 coordinate 2,712, forward strand.
TGGCAAACAGCTCCAAATCTTGAAGATGATGTACTTATGAGAATGTACAATGCTGGTGGAGCAACTGGTGGAATGATCGAGGAAGTAAATACGCATATAAGTGCTTTCTCTGGAAACTCACGTACATCTATCTCTGCTGAATATGACGGAAACTACATGATTACCAACGCGAATTGGCACCAAGGAATTGTATTCAATGATCCAGGTGATCTTCTTTGGAAAGGACGTAGTAGCATCACGCCTGGATGGATGGACGAAGCAGATCCAACGATTACACGAGAAGAGAACTTCTCGCTCGCAACAAGTCCTGTAGACCAAACCATTGAAGTTATTTCAGAAGATGACGCTCCAGCTACCTTCCAATTGTTGGACAATGCCGGAAGAACAGTCGAATTGAAAACTGTTACTCAAAACGGAAACAACTACTCACTTGACATCAGTCACCTTTCAGGTGGTATGTACTTCCTCCATTGTTCTTCCGACGCGGGTGAAGAAGTATTGCGCGTTCTTCAGGTAAGAAAATAGGGCGCTCACACGCGATTCATTGGATCGATCAAGCGATTGATTGAATGAATCTTTCATGTAGAATTGAATGGGAACACCCGAAAAGCGACTTAGATCGAAATTCGGGTGTTCTTTTTGTATCATGAACATGGGTTTTTAACAAAAAATAGTTCGCTCGTATCCCTTATCGATTAAATTTGTAATACTTAATCAATCGTGCACATGGCAAAAAAAATTTTCAAAAAATTCTTGAAGTGGACGGGAATCTCCCTCATCTTCATCATCATCGCTCTTATTCTTATTCCGATCTTCTTCAAAGATCAAATCAAAGAGATTGTTATTGATGAAGTCAATAAGTCGCTGAATGCGGAATTATCACTGGAAGATTTCGACTTAACGTTCATCAGTACCTTCCCTCGTATGACGGTCGTTTTAAATGGCGCTAAACTTCAAGGGAAAGATGATTTCAAGGATGTTACTCTCATGGACATCAAAGAATTGAAAGCTCATGTTGGGTTCTGGGATGTCGTTTCCGGAGATCAAATATCCATCAAAAGTATCGAAGTAGATGAACCGATTATTGATGTGCGCGTTCTTCAAGATGGAAAAGCAAACTATGATATCATGAAACCCGATTCTGTAAAAACAGAAGAGGAAATAGAAGAGCCGTCAAGCTTTAAACTGTCATTGCAAGATTATTCAATCAAGAATGGGCAAATCAAATACGTAGATGACGCTTACAACATGCACGCGAAATTAGTGAACTTGAATCACTCAGGACAGGGTGATTTAACCGCTGATGTCATTGATTTCGTAACAAAAACATCCATTGATTCCCTCTCGGTTGATTACGATGGTATCGATTACCTCAGTTCGGTAAAAACGAATGCTGATGTCAATATTTTGATGGAATTCACTGAGAAGACTTCGAAATTCACACTCAAAGAAAATAAGATCGACTTGAATGCCTTGAGCTTCTCTGTGGATGGATTCTACAATATGTTGGAAGGACACGACGACATGGATCTTACACTCAATGCGAAAGAGACAAGTTTCAAAGATTTGCTTTCATTGATCCCTACTTTCTACCAATCTGGTTACGAAAGCATGGTATCAAAAGGTCAATTGACCATCAATGGATTGGTGAAAGGTCAGATGGATGACAAGCGCATGCCTGGATGGGACTTTGGACTGATTGTAAAGAATGGTTCGGTAAAATATCCTGACTTACCTGGAAGCATCAGTAACATTCAAGTGGACGCTGGATCGAAATTCGTAGGAGGTGAAGACTTAAACAAAATGACTGCAGATGTTAAGTCATTCCATGCCAACTTTGGAAAGAACACGATCGATGGAAATCTCGCATTACGCAACATGATGACCGATCCATTCATTCAATCGAAAATCATGTCGCACGTTGACTTGAGCACACTCGAAGAATTCGTTCCAATGGCGGAAGGAGAAAAGTACGATGGTATTCTCGATGCTGATGTTGAAGTGAAAGGAAAAATGAGTGATCTCGACAACGAAGATTACGAAGCTTTCACTGCAAAAGGAAACTTAACACTCACAGACATGCTCTACGCGTCGAAAGATGTGCCCGACGATGTGAACATCAAGAAAATGGGCTTCGATTTCTCACCTGAGCATTTGTCCCTCACCGAAATGAGCGCGAAAGTTGGACAATCTGATTTCAGTGCTGACGGAAAAATTGAAAATTACTTCGGGTACTTGCTACGCGATGACAAACTAAAAGGAGCTTTCAACTTCTCTAGTTCTTATCTGGATTTAGATGCATTGATGCCAGCGAGCGAAACAACGGAGTCTACGGAGGCAACAACAACTGCTGATCCATCTGCAAGTGCTTCAGCAACTGAATACATTTTGATCCCCGACAACATTGATTTCGTCCTCAATACGGACATCAAAAAAGCACGATACAACGGAATTGATGTAACGAATATTCGCGGAGGTGTTGGCTTAAACAACGAAATCGCTACGTTAGACAATTTGAGTCTCAATGCGATGGGAGGAACCGTAGGATTGAAAGGAAGCTACAACACGCAAAACCACAGCAAACCCGTTGTTGACTTCGCCTACAG
>JBFHGY010000249.1:0-5315 GCA_041582905.1 Crocinitomicaceae bacterium
AAAACATTACCTTCCCTCGACCGAATGCCACGGAAGAAGAAATCCAAGCTGCTGTTGACGGAGCCTATGTAAATGAATTCAGTGATCGTTTTGACGACGGACTCGACACCTTAATTGGTGAACGCGGTGTGAAACTGTCAGGAGGTCAGCGTCAACGTATTTCCATCGCACGCGCCTTACTGGCCAATCCGAAGATTATTATTCTTGACGAAGCAACATCTAGCCTCGACACGGAAAGTGAATCATTCATTCAGAAAAGTTTGAGCCGTTTGATGGAAGACAGAACCACTTTTGTGATTGCCCATCGATTGAGTACCATTCAGAAAGCGGATCAAATTTTGGTCATCGAAGAAGGACGCATCGCGGAACACGGTAAACACGATGAACTGTTAGCAAAAAAAGGTCGCTATTACGAACTGTTTACGTATCAGAGTAGGATTTAGATCATTGAAAGATGTGCCTTCGGCATTGAAAGATTGAAAAAGAGAGTTAGGGTAAAGGTTGAAAATCAAAAGAATAAAAAAGAGACCATTCCGATACTTATCGAAATGATCTCCTACTTCATTTTATCTTGTTCTTATTACGATCTAAAGAACGCAAGCGATAATGCCAATGTTTCTTTCAACTGTGTACGCTCAACGATGTAATCTAAGAAACCATGCTCTAGAACGAATTCTGAACGTTGGAAACCATCTGGCAAATCACGTCCGATTGTTTCACGCACAACACGAGGTCCAGCGAAACCAATCAACGCATCTGGCTCAGCAATATTCAAATCTCCTAACATCGCAAATGACGCAGTTACACCTCCTGTTGTTGGATCCGTAAGGAAGGAAATGTACGGTAGTCCAGCTTCAGACAATTCTCCCAGTTTCCCAGACACTTTCGCCATCTGCATAAGCGACAATCCAGCTTCCATCATACGTGCACCACCTGATTTCGAGATAATCATGAATGGGCATTTCGCTTTGATAGCTGCGTCAATTGCACGCGCAATTTTTTCTCCCATTACCGATCCCATTGAACCTCCAATAAATGAGAAGTCCATGGCAGCAACCACGATATCATGTCCGTCTAACTTACCAATGGCAGTTCGAACAGCATCCTTGAGTCCCGTTTTCTTCTGCGAAGCGGTAATTCTGTCTTTGTACTTCTTCGTATCCTCAAACTTCAATGGATCACCCGATGTCAATTTAGGATTCAACTCTTTGAATTTTTGATCATCAAAAAGAATTTCAAAATACTCTTGAGATCCGATGCGTTCGTGGTGATTACAACGATCACACACGTAGGAATTGTTTTTCAAATCATCTGCACCAAAAATGGTCTTACAATTTGAACATTTCTTCCACAATCCTTCAGGAGTTTCCTTTTTGTCATGTGTAGACGTAGTAATTCCCTCTTTACTTCTTTTAAACCAACTCATAGTTTCAAAATCTAGTTTTCAGCCCAATCAATTATTAAAGTGTATTCACGTTATTCAAATCATGGAAAGATCTTTCCAAACGTTTGATAAATGTCAATTCTCCTTCACGGAGCCACTTTCTTGGGTCGTAGTATTTCTTATTTGGCTCATCGGCTCCATTCGGGTTTCCGATTTGCGTTTTTAGATAGTCTATTTTTTCAGTGATGTAATCGCGGCACCCTTCCGTGAAGGCAAATTGCAAATCTGTATCGATGTTCATTTTGATCACACCATATCCGATTGCTTCGCGAATTTCTTCCACAGTAGAACCTGATCCTCCGTGGAATACAAAGTCTACTGGATTATTTCCTGTATTGAATTTCTCTTGAATGTAGTTTTGAGAGTTCAACAAGATTTTTGGAGTCAATTTTACGTTTCCTGGCTTGTATACTCCGTGTACGTTTCCAAAAGACGCTGCAATGGTGAATCGATCACTGATTTTACTCAACTCTTCGTATGCATACGCTACTTCTTCTGGTTGCGTATATAACTTTGAAACATCTACATTTGAATTGTCAACACCATCTTCTTCTCCTCCTGTGATTCCCAGTTCGATTTCCAATGTCATTCCAATTTTCGACATGCGCTCCAAATACTTCTTACATGTTTCGATGTTTTCTTTCAAATCTTCTTCTGAAAGATCAATCATGTGTGAACTGTAAAGTGGCTTACCATGCTCTTCGTAGAACTTCTCACCTGCGTCTAGCAAGTCATCAATCCAAGGCAATAAGTTGCGAGCGGCGTGATCGGTATGTAAAATCACCGTTGCTCCGTAGTACTCAGCCAAGGTATGTACGTGACGTGCTCCTGAGATCGCTCCCAAGATACTCGCTCTGTACATATCATTGATCAAACCTTTCCCCGCAAAAAATTGTGCTCCCCCATTTGAGAATTGAATAATAACGGGTGCATTCATCATTGATGCAGCTTCCATCACTGCGTTTACAGTGCTTGTTGACGTTACATTAACTGCTGGAAGTGCGAATCCTTTTTCCTTTGCGTATGCAAAAATCGTTTGTACTTCATCTCCTGTTGCAACCCCTGGCTTGATACCGTGACTCATCCTTTTTTTATTTAATTCGAGCAACAAAGTTAAATAATTCTTGGAAGTATCGAATCAGCAAAATGGTAAGAATGTTCGAATCTCACTAGTTAGTTTACAACAATACGATGTGTACGATTCTCAAATGAAATTAAATATACCCCAGAAGCAAGTTGAGAGCTCGGAATTAAATTGGTTCCTGGAGTGACATAAAAAGAACTCACTTTCTGTCCATCCAATGTCAATAATTCAGCCTCTCCTTCCCTATTTGTGTGCATAAAGCTTGTTGAACCCGATGCTACGGGATTCGGATAGAGATTGAATACAATATCCAACTCGTCAAGAGATGCGCTAGGTGATCCAGTCAACTGGAAAATATCATGATCTTCAAGGGGACCATCCGTACCAAAAAGAAAGGTAAAAAACCCTTCGTGCATAACAGCTGTGTTTCCATACGGAGGATGAAATGTTGGTGACATGTTCACTTTATCTACAACGTCCATTGTTGTATATAATAGAACAATGGATGATGAATCGGCTTGCACATAATCGGCAGAATAAATAATTCCTTCTTCCTCAGCTAAGAAATGAATGTGATCACCGTAGTACTTAGACTGAAAACCATTATCGTATTGAAATATCTCGCGTGTTTCATCCAAATACATACAATTGAAATAGAGTTTATCATTTTGTGAGACCATACATTCTACCAGCTTTCCGTTCGGAGGAACAACTTCTGCGTCAAAATTTACGCCATCAGAACTCACAAAAAACTCGTTGTGTTCAGAACAGTAAACACCCAACTTTCCGTCCCACTGTACCAGTGAAAACTCACCTCCAAAACTTGGTAGATTAATATTTGCTGTAGACACCTGATCATTGGGAAGAATAACCGAAATGCCCATGGTATTTGAATCGTAAATATAGGGAGAGACATCAACTGCAGCCAAATAAAGCTTTCCCCACATCAATTGCGGTGTTTTCCAATCAACATAACGATTCGTACTCGTTGGAATATTGATGTTTTGAATGAAGAAATGGTCGAATCCGCTCACAACAGGAACGGCCTTCACCAGCGTATACTCGTCAAGTCCGTTGATTGCATTGACATATTTCGTGCTGTAATACACATCACTTCCCCACACTGCACAAACGGAGTTTACATCGATGGCGTTATTTGTGATTTGCACAATTGCATGCGTTGATTTATCGAACTCGAACAATTGCTTATGTGTCCCGTCGAATGCAATGACAAAAACACGATCATTTAACTCATAAATAACTGGATCACTATCATCCACGCCTACGTTGAGATCGAAAACAGTAGAGTTCACTTCATCAAAGTACAACAACTCTACGCCTGAATTTGTCTCTCCCGCAAACAAATAGCCATCATCCACAATCACAGGAACACTTCTGATTTCGGAACACAAGGGCGGAACGATTGGAGTGATTACACCGTTTGTTACGTCTTCCATAATTACTACTTGAAATCCTCCGTCATAAGAATTCCTGTATTGAATTAAGCGTGTTGAATCCCATGGAATTTTATGCAATTGGAATGCGTAATAATTTGGATTCTCTAAATACGTCGAAACGTAATTAGACTGGGCATTGATCGCGCCAGAAATCAAAAAGACGAAGAAAAATAGTAGTACTCTCATGATGAATTGATTAGGTGGTTTTGATCTCAATGTATCGCTTGAAATTCAAGGATGCAACACAAACGTCCATCTGGTTACTGAGAGGTAGAATTGAATGATTAAAACGTCAAAAAAATCAATAATTCTCCTCGAATAATGTTCAAAAAAAATCAAACTATTTGCTTTTTGAAGTCGATTGCCGATCTGCTTTTGCGTATATTTGATCGTTAGAAACTCACCTCAAATTGATCAGCATCCGAGGATTATTTTGCCCATGGGATATTTAGACGAATTAAACGAAAGCCAGCGCGCCGCAGTAGAGCATATTGAAGGACCAACAATGGTTATCGCTGGAGCGGGATCCGGAAAAACACGTGTACTTACCTATCGTATTGCCTATATGATGGAACAAGGTATCGATCCGTTCAATATTCTCGCATTGACCTTTACGAACAAGGCAGCGAAGGAAATGACGGAACGTATTGGCAGTATCGTTGGAGCGGGCGAAGCTAAAAATATCACGATGGGAACCTTTCACTCGGTTTTCTCGCGCATACTTCGTATTAACTCTGATCGATTAGGCTACCCTAGTAATTTCACGATTTACGATACACAAGACTCGAAGAGCTTGATAAAAGATATTATCAAACAATTTAATTTGGATGATAAAGCGTACAAGCCTAGTAATGTGCTCGGCCGCATCTCTTCGGCGAAAAACAACTTGATTTCTCCCGAATCTTATGAGAAGAATCCTGAAATCATGATGGAAGACAAGATGTCGAAACGTCCTGAAATGGCACGCATCTACAAAACCTATGCTGCTCGATGCTTCAAAGCTGGAGCCATGGATTTCGATGATCTCCTCTATCAGACAAATGTTTTGCTGCGGGATTTTCCAGATGTGTTGAGTTATTACCAACAAAAATTCCGATACGTATTGGTAGATGAGTATCAGGATACGAACTACGCACAGTACTTGATCGTGAAAAAATTGGCTGCGGTCTACGAAAACATTTGTGTGGTTGGAGATGATGCCCAAAGTATCTACTCGTTCCGTGGAGCGAATATTCAAAATATTCTCAATTTCAAAAAGGACTACCCTGATTTCTCCTTGTATAAACTGGAGCAAAATTACAGAAGTACAAAGAACATTGTTGAAGCAGCC
>JBFHGY010000250.1:0-5310 GCA_041582905.1 Crocinitomicaceae bacterium
AATGCCTTGTTCGGAGAGCGTTTGGATATTGACATCGACAATATGTTCTACGACGTAGCTGCAGCATCTGTAATTGGAGCGGATCGAAAAGATTTCTCTTCATTTGAAATGGGATTGTTGCGCCACGCTGGAATTCCTTCACCAGTGAGTGAAACTGAATTCGAAGCCATCGCAGAGAATCAACTTATTGATAAGGTATATGATTCAATTGTTGATCAATATCAACGTAAAAACGAGAAAATTGCCACACGTGCGATGCCACAAATCGTTCACGTTCATGAGAACATGGCAGACCAATACAAAAACATGGCGTTCCCGTTATCTGACGGAAAACGCGAGATGCGATTGTTGGTAGATATTGAAGAAGCATACCAAAGTCAAGGGAAAGCTATTTCTAAGGCCTTCGAAAAGAATATTATCCTTGGAATGATCGATAACGAATGGAAGGAACACCTTCGTGAGATGGACGACCTTCGTTCTGCTGTAAGTAATGCTCAATACGAGCAAAAGGATCCACTTCTTGTTTACAAATTAGAATCGTTTGAACTGTTCAAACGTATGCTAGACCGTCTCAACAACGAAACGATTGACTTATTGATGCGTATGGACATCCCAACAATGGACGATGTTCAAACAACCAATCAAGAAGAGCAACGACAAAACAATTATGCGAAAGCGCAGGAGTCGTCTCAATCAAGCGAGCAAGAGCCACCAGCGTCTCGCAGTGGATATGACGAAGCATTAAAAAATTCAGCGCGCGCTTCAGCTCCGAAACAACAACCAGTTGTAGCAGAAAAGAAGGTGGGACGAAATGAACCATGTCCATGCGGAAGCGGAAAGAAATTCAAACAGTGTCACGGTAAGTAATCACTTTTGTGAAAAATAAAACGAGTGTAACAGCTTTTATGTTACACTCGTTTTTAGTTCGTTATAATCACAAAGCTGATTCATTTTTGGTAACTCACCCGATATGTATGTTCACTTATCGAAAGGATATATTCATTCATCGTCATATTTCACACGTTCGTCTAATTTAGTTGTATCTTTATATTGCCCGCAACAACAGACGGTAATATGACAACAAGAATACACACTAGACACTTACACTCCTCACTCCTTCTATTCGCTCTTTTAATTGCGTCACTCAGTCATGCGCAATGTCCTTTTCCAGCATTTGGTGATCCATTTGGTCCGCCCTACGCCCAAGCGCCCTCACCAGGAAACAGTACATTCGTTGTCTTTTGTAGTTTCCCTGATGAATACACCACTGTAGAAAATGTCGTTTCAGGAGACGACTACACGGTTGAATACACAGGGGGAAGCGGAACATTTACTGTCGTTTATGACAACACCTTCACCCCAGTAGCTTCAGGAACAGGAACTGTTTCGTTCACTGCAACATATAGTGGAACCTATTACTCCGCGTGCTTTATTATGCCTGGATGTACGGCAGACTTCTCATGTAATGACGGACTTTGGTCTAACGTTACACCACTACCACCACCTCCCAACGATCTCCCATGTAATGCCATCAACTTGACCCCTACAGCGACCTGCAACTATGCGAGTTACACAAATGAATTTGCAACAGCAGCCCCTGGAGTTCCGGCTCCTGGCTGTGCAGGTTATTTTGGTGGAGACGTATGGTTCACCACAACAATTCCGGCAACAGGAAATATTTTAATCGACACTCAAATTGGCGTAATGCTTGACGGAGGAATGGCCGTTTACACTGGAACATGTTCATCGTTAACACTTCTTGAGTGTGATGACGATGATAGTCCAAATGGCGCAATGCCCTCGATATCGCTTAGTTCGCTAACTCCGGGAACCCAAGTCTTCATCCGTATGTGGGAAGTTGGAAATAACAACAATGGAACCTTCGGAATTTGCGTACAGGAATTAGGTACGTGTGGAACAGCACTCACAAACGATTTCTGTGAAAGTCCTGCACAACTAACTCAAGGCCCTGGAAACTTTTCATCAACGACTTCAGCTGTATACACCGATGACTCTCCTGGAAATGTTACGGCAACATTTTGTGGGAGTATCGAGAACAACTCATGGTATCAGTTTACAGCATTGAGCACAACAGAAACATTCGATTTTGTGACCATCAACAACTGCGTCTCCAATCTAGGTGTACAAGCGGCTGTTTACGAAGTTTTCCCGGATGCGAATGGTTGTTGTGACGTTCTCAATCTCGTTTCGAATTGTTACAGTCCGGGAACAACCGCATTAGGGACCGTAACAGCAACACCCCTCACTATTGGTAACACCTACGTACTTATGGTTGACGGGTTCTCTGGTGACGCGTGTGATTTCACCATTGCCAACTGGCTACCTACTCCACTTCCAGTGGAACTCACGGAATTTTACGGTCTGACATTGAACGATCGCAACGCACTTCGTTGGGAAACCGCCTCTGAAATCAATAATGATTATTTCTCTGTTCTTCGATCGTATGACGGAATTCACTTCGATCCTATTGGTTCGGTACATGGTTCAGGAACCTCACAAGAAACGAACTATTATCAATTTAATGATGAAGACATTCGCACTGGACTTGTGTACTATCAATTAGAACAAGTAGATTATGATGGGCAGCGTGAAAAGAGTGAAATCATTGCACTCGACCGTACAACAGGTCCTATCGGCTTGATTGCCGCATACCCAAATCCAACTAACGGGAAAGTAATTGCTGAAGTAAACGGAGCAAAAGGAAGCAATGGTACCTTGACCGTTACAGATATGAGCGGTTCCGTTTTGCAGCAAAAATCAGTATTCACCCTAGGTATCGAAAAACACTCATTCGACCTGAGTCAATTTGAAACAGGAATGTACTTTATCCGCTATCAAGACAACACATCTGATCAAACAATTAAACTCATTAAACAATAATTATGAAAAAGTTCATTGCCGCCATAATTTTGTTCGTATCCTTTCAATCTCATGCACAATCATGGGAAGCTAAATTTGAAGATGCCCTCTTTCAACATAACGTCAATAATTTTGAAGCGTTTTCAAGAGAAGTAAGTCGTCCACAAGGTGTGTTATTCACGGATGATGACTTCAACCTCATAAAGAATCGTTGCTTAACAAAAGATGGGATTTTCCGCATAGAATTCAGCGACGACAAATCCGTTATCACCGTGTACTACCTTGAATGGATCGACACCTTCACGATCGACTGGCTTTTTACCGAAGCAAGTCCAACTTTGGATCAACAAATTAGAATTCACTCTCAGGTGCCGTATACTTTCTGATTGAAATAAGTCGACTGAATCTTCTTAGTTTGCTTTCAATTCATGATATTTGAATTGTGAAAGGCACATCAGAAAAAATCTCCATTGTCGGTCTTGGAAACGTAGGTTCTCATCTCTACGACGCTTTTTTGCAGGAAGACATTTCCGTTACGCACGTAGTATCCAGATCAACACCCTCTGAAACGGTTTTAGCACAATCTACTTGGATTCAAAATCTAGAGGAGCTACCGAACAATCAATTGATCATTGTTTGTGTACCCGACGATTCCATAAGTGATGTTCTCAGGCAAATTCCAGAATCTTGCCCAGTCGCTTATACTTCAGGATCAGTAGAACTCACTCAACTTCCAGAGCGACATGAACTGGGCGTTTTTTATCCGCTTCAAACCTTTACAAAAGGGAAAGAGGTAAACATTTTTGAGGTACCTTTTTTCATTGAAGCGCGTACTACTGAATTTGCGTCTGAGCTATTCGATCTTGCATGGAAAATCAGCCGAAAAGTAAGTTATGCCAGTTCTGAAGAACGCAAAAAGCTACATCTGGCCGCGGTCTTCATCAACAATTTCACCAATCATTTGGCACACATATCCAAGTCTTATCTGGAAAAACACCAACTCGATTTTGAATATTTAAAACCCTTGTTGAAAGAAACAGCTGCGAAGCTAGAAACACAGGATCCAATCAATGCTCAAACGGGACCTGCACGAAGAAATGATCAAACCATCATTGAAGAACACCTACGTGCATTGAATGATCCCATACAAAAAGAACTCTACCGATTGTTTTCCAAAAGCATTCATCAAACTTATTTTAATGATTAGTTACAAAGAAAAACTTCCAACTATCACCACGTTCATTTTCGATGTCGACGGTGTTCTGACCAACGGTGATATCTTCCTAATGAAAGAAGATTTTGTCCGCTCGCTTAATTCTCGTGACGCGTACGCGATGCAATATGCTGTAAAAACAGGGTTTCGCATCTTGATTATTACGGGAGGATCATCGGAATTGGTTGCCCAACGATTACTGAGCTTAGGCGTTGACGAGGTACGCTTGAGGTCCGTCAACAAGCTGACCGTTTACGAGGAACTGCAAGAAAAATACGGTTTCAAAGATGAAGAAGCGCTTTACATGGGAGATGACATTCCCGATTTTGAAGTACTCCAGCGTGTTGGCGTGAGTACCTGCCCTCAAGATGCTGCGGTAGAAATAAAAGCAATTTCGGATTATCAATCTCCTTTTGACGGAGGAAGACATTGTGTTCGCGATGTCATCGAGCAAACCCTACGCGTTCAAAATAAATGGTTCAAAGACAATGCCCTCGAATGGTGATCACATAAATAAACACATGGAATACCGAATTAAAGACAAACGCAAAACAGCGTTGTATCTTTGGTTCGATTTCGCAGTTAGCGTCACCCTTGGTACGGTAGGATTACTGTTCTATGCGCAGCTATCCGATCAATTCAGGCTTCCGGAAAACATGATTATTTGGGTGTCTTCTGTGAGTATACTTGTCGGGCTTTTTGCCCTTCGCATTGTGACGCGTCAAACGATTTCTATTCCATTATTGTGGATACTGATTTTCATCAATGTACTTCGATCCGCTATCATCATTGGGATTATGTCATTAAAAGCGGATACCGCGACCTTTTTTGGAAACATCTTTCTGATCGTACGTATTCTAGCTTCGACACTACTTGCCTGGCTTGAACGAAACCAGATCGAGAAAGAAACAACCTAACTGGACGAACGATTATCGAACCGCTACCTTTCTTACAGCAGATTTTCCATTCACGTTGACTACCACGTAGTACATTCCACTTCCAAAAGGAGTTAAATCCATGGATGTTTTCCCGCTGAACGAATCAGAAACAAGCACTTTACCCAAGGCATCCACGATTTGAACATCAATTGTTTCCGTCAATAAACTTTCCAAATGAACAATTCCTTCTGTAGGGTTTGGATATAATGTTAGGTAATCATCGATCTGAATCTCTTCAGTCTCCAACACCAAACCATATACAATGTGAGGAGGCTCGTA
>JBFHGY010000251.1:0-5309 GCA_041582905.1 Crocinitomicaceae bacterium
CATCAGCTCCAATTGAGCCTTCATCTCCATATCATTCATCTCACGCTGCTTCGCGTACAATCGACGCTGGTAGGCTACAACGAATATAATTATAAAGAGCGCCAATGTCAACATCGCCGCCGTTCCGAGTAAAAGTGTTACCGCAATTTCCTTGTTCCCATCCATAATGTAATCGTGAATCCTATGTTTAGAAGTATGTTAAGCACCGAATGAAGGTCCCAGTACATATAGTTATCTTCAGTATGAACTTGTTTTCCTAAAATAAATAAAAATAGAGTGCCTGCTGTGTAAATAAGCAGTATCGAGCTTAGCCAGAAATAATGATCCTCCTCAATTTTTTGAATTTTGGCATCGATAAAGATTTTGTTGAAGTATAAAAGTGTCATAATTAATATGAGTACTCCACCAACGTATCTTTGGTTTGCATTGAATTCAATTAATGATTCCCAAAGCGTAATGTTTAAAACTGAAAAAATCAGAAATATTGAAACAAGTACGACAAGTACTCTCTTCATTATCTTAGACACCAAGTCCCAAAAAATAAAAGCGAATCCAATAACTTCAAAATATGAGTAAAAATGGAAGAAGAACATATTGTTCCACCCAGATTCTACATAATAAGATGCGAGAGATTCAAAAATTGCAGTAATGAAAATAAAAACACTTAATTTCTTAAGTGTTTTATTCTGTCTATTAAATGTTACTAGTCCAGTGATTGTGGGGAGTGCAATTGATATTGCGGATATATCTGAAAGTGTCAAGGTTTATGAATTTAACACATTTGCAGATGAACAGCGCGTCGGACACGCTTTTGATAGATCAGCTACAAGATCCAACATATCGTCTTCTTCGTCGTTTGCTCCCACAATGACTAGTTCTCGTTTTCCTGTATCTGAATCGATACCGTAATAAATTCGAATTCCCACGCATCCTTCTTGTCTCAAAATCTCTTCGATAATATCTTTACCAAAAAAATGTCCTAATCGAGCGCTTGGATTTTGTGCGCGGTGTTCTTTTGTTAATGCAGCAGCAGTAGAGAGTGAAATTGCGCTTCCTTCCGTTCCGTCAAATCCCATAGTGTTTCGTTTTATGTGTTTCTAATGCTTGAAAGTACGAAAAACTGTGACTTGTTAAATAGTAGAATCGTTTTAAATAAGGTGGAATACGGGCTAACATGCAGTAAATCAGGAGATGTGTAAATTGTGTAACCAAATTTTTCAAGAAATCCGACGGTTTAGCTGCGGAAAACCGCATTCTCAAAGTGGCTCTTTCCGTATTTGAGGGCGATTGGAGAATAGTTAGCTTTGCGCATGCTAGAAGTACTACTAAATTCCATTTCTGTGAATAATTCGAGATTTCTTATCAAGCGTGAAGACGAAGCTCAACGTATCTCAAAGATTATTGACTGCCCCGTGGAAATCGTTCAACACTGTATGTTACAAATTGGTCCATCGCTCCCTGCTATTGAAGCGTATTGGGAAATGAACAAGGAACGTCTGCTGAAAGAAGTGGTTCACACGCCAGCTCACAGCTAATCCGTCGGTGACCTTTTAAAACGGCAGCATCTCTTGTCCTTGCTCGAGAGAAAGTAATTTTTCTTTTCTCCAGATTCCTCCAGAATATCCTGTTAGTTTTCCATTTGATCCAACGATGCGGTGACAGGGAATAAGAATGGCCAGGCGATTTTGTCCGTTGGCTTGTGCCACCGCTCGAACGCTTTTAGGATCGTTCAAATGAGTCGCTAATTCTAAGTAACTCATGGTTTTCCCGTAGGGAATGGTTAACAGTGATTCCCAAACGCGGCATTGAAAGGCAGATCCAGTCATGTCCAATGGAAGTTTGAAACGCGTTAGTTTTCCATTGAAATAGGCATCTACTTCGTGTTTTAGCGCCGCAATTTTGTCTTTTGGTCGCTCTTTTGTTTCCTGAAATTTCTCCAAGAGGACTTTTCGATGTGCATCAATTCTTTCCGGAATCGGATATTCGAACATGGCAATTCCTTTCGGGGTAATTGCAGTATGCATCGTACCGATGGGTGTTTCTAATGTCTCGAAATAGATAGATGACATCACAGGATGGATTCGCCGTTTGAATCTGTTGTTAATACGTCGCTCATGAAATCGAAGAAGGGACGCATGGCTTTGAATGTGTCATTTACTCGGTCCAAAAAATCGGGAGCGATGACTTCTTTATCAGAAAAATTCTTGGAAAAGATAAATTGCTTGTAGCGCAAGAGGTCAATGTCTGGATGGTCTTTTGGGAATCCTTTCGGGGCTGTTTTGAGTTGTTCGCCTTGAAGTTCTCCAAAGGTTGAGATGAACGTGGGATCGGCGAGAATTTCTCTCAATTCTGACGCGTCTGTGGCAATTTCTTCTCGAATGCGCAGTAAATCCTCCTTGTTGGGCGCCCAAAAACCTCCACCAATAAACGATTGTCCGTCGGGTTGAATATGGAAATAATATCCACCTCTTCGTGCTTTTGTTGCGCGGGTGAATCCTCCTGCCCAGTTTGTTTTGTAGGGTGATTTATCTTTCGAAAAGCGCACGTCTCTGTAGATGCGGAAGAGACTTTTCTTTCCTGAGGGCGTTTCAATCACATCATGCTCATTCATTTTCAATAATAAAGCATCCGCAAAAGAAATGATGTGTTCGTGTTCCGCTTGATAGTGCTTTTTGTTCTCTGTAAACCAATCTCGGTTATTATTCTTCTTAAGGTCTTTGAGAAATGTTAAACTGGATGCTGGAATTTGAGTCATGATGGGTGATTTTGAATATAATTAATGCTTTTCTTCGGGATATTTCAATAGGAAATCGACGCGTCGATTTCGTCGTTCGTCTTCATCGGTTCGCTCGGGGTCAATGAGTGGAACGGTGTTACTATACCCCTTGTAACTTAATCGATCTTTTGAGATGCCGCTTCGCTTTAGATATCGGTAAACGTTTCGCGCGCGTCTTCTGCTTATTCGTTTTCCAGCTCTGCAGCACACATGGCCACGGATATGAACGGAAAGCGATGGGTTCTTTCTCAAATATTCAACAAAAGCTTGAAGAATGTATTGATAGTTGGCGTTGATGTGAACGCTTGATCCTTCAAACTTAATATCGTAGGAATATAGAGAGCTTGAATCTTCGTGAGAGCTTTGCGATGGGGAAGACGCGAATAGAGTTGAACTCACAAAAAGAATACAGAAGAACAAAACGAAGCGGATGCCTCGTTTGCTACTGAGAATGGCGATATGTAGTCGATTCTCTCTGATCATTTGGAGTTGAAAACCCCGATTCCAATAGATCAGAATCGGGGCGTTGCTTTATTTTTTATATGGAGCTAGATCGATTTCGCTATTGATGGTGCGCGAAACAACCTTTCCATCTAAGTTGGCTTGTCCTGTTGCGATTTTAATGGTGCTAGGGAACATAATTTCATTTACTTCTACATAGTCTTCATACGTTGAAGTTACCTCTTCTGTTTTTTCTCCTTCCGTCTCAATAGAAACAGTTCCAGCTTTCAAGAAAGTGCTTTTATCGAAGTACTCGAATGAAACGGTTTCGCCATCGTTCAATTTTAAGACGTAGCAGTCTTTTCCGTTGAAGTTTTCGATGCCAACCACTTCATACTCCATTCCTGTCGATTCATAGTTGAACTCTGGAATAACTCCCATTGATTTGTTGCTTGCAGCAATTTCTTCAGGTGTCATTTCTGATTTTCCAACGCCCATGGCTTGTTGTTGACCTGTTTTTCCATCTGAATAAGAGGAAGAGAAAGTCATTCCTTGTCCTTCCATTAACTGTCCGCGAATGTTAGGGGCTACCCAAACTGATTTCGTAGTGATCGGGAAGGGGATTTGTGCAGAAGTCATCTCGATAACAACCTCCATAGATTCGATCCCTGAAAGGAACTTTTTACGCTTCTTCGCGAGCTTTTTGCTTTTACTAGCACTGATATTCGGCATTACCGCAGATAGGTAATTGTTCAACACTTCATCCGCTGTTAAATCAGAAGGAATTTTCTCTACTTGAGGATTTCCGAAAGCGTCCAAGCGCTCGATTTTACCATCTGCATCGAATTTACTCAAACTAGGTACTACTTCTTCATTACCAACTACAACGATATTGCAATTGTTCGCTGTCCAATATTTTTGAGCAACTTCCAATAGATCTTGTTTGGTAATTCCTTCCAATTGCTGAAGGTATGTCTGGTAATAATCTTTCTGTAAATTGTAACGAATGATGTTCAAGGCGAATGCTGCAACAGTAGAAGGGCGTTCCAATGAGCGACCAAATGATCCTGCCATCGATGATTTTGCAAGACTTAACTCCTTATCTGTTACGTAGTCATCAACGATTTGCTCCAATTCGAACAAAATTTGAGTAATGGCACTGTCTGTTACTTCGTTTCTGAAGTTTCCTCCAGCTGAGAACCAACTTCCGTCTTCGGTTACGTTTACGCTGGAATAACATCCGTACGTATAAGCTTTGTCTTCACGAAGGTTTTGCATCAAACGTGAGGCGAATCCGCCTGCGCCCATGATGTTGTTGAGTACTTTTAATTTCAAGTAATCAGGGTGTGAAGGAGTGATGCTCATTGGGAAAGACACATAGATTACTGACTGAACGGCTCCTGGCTTCTCAACGAAAATTACACGATTTCCTGTGTTGAATTTTCCTGTTCCCCAATCTGTTGTTTTGGGTTGAGGTCCTGTCCAGTCTCCGAAGTAGTTCTCAACCATTTTCTTCGTCTCTTCGAGTGTAATATCTCCGACTACAACGAGGTAACTTCCTTTTGGACTAAAGGTTTTCTTGTAGTAATCAACGATGGAAGCTCGATCGATATTCGCCAAGGTCTCGAAGGTCATGATTTCTCCATAAGGATGTCCTTTCGGGAAGTTAGCTGCCGATGTTGCATTTTGCGCCATCGCTCCAGGATCTGACTTCGTAGAGGTCAAGTTCGATTCATTTTGCTTAATGATACGATCGACTTCGCTTTGAGGAAAGCTAGCATTCATCAGAACATCCGACATTAAAGTCAATCCTTTATCCATGTGCTTCGTTAAGCTTGACATGTAGATCGAATTGTTATCGGCTGATAAAGTTGCTCCGATGTTATCGATTTCGTTGTCGAGGACGTCTTTCGTGCGATTACTCGTTCCTGACATGATCAAGGTTCCAGCGATGTCAGACAATCCTGTTTGTTCTTTTTCCAATACAGGATCAGAACCAACTACTAGGTTGTATGAAACGCGCGGAATTTTGTGATTTTCAGAAAGGATTACCGTAATTCCATTGTCTGTTTTGAATACTTCGGAGTCCTTA
>JBFHGY010000252.1:0-5304 GCA_041582905.1 Crocinitomicaceae bacterium
CTTCTATATCTCATTCTACTTCCTCTGATGGTTGGGAGCGCATGCACGGTGAAATCGGCAAAAGCAGAAAAAAATCATGCGATCACCATCGCTTCGGACTTTCTTCATCCCGAAGACAGCGTTCTTTTTGCCAATTTTGCCCAGCGCAACGATCTTCATATCACCATTCGCCATTTGAGTCTAAATGAACTGATTTCGGAGGTAGAAACGAAGGGATACAATTCGGGAATCGATTTGGTGTTTTCGGAGAATACGCGCACACCGATCGAGTTGAACAAAAAAGGACTGTTGCAGAATTTGGTAGAACCAGAAGATAAACTCACTTCGCAAAACCATTACATCTCCTATCGACACAACTTTATTGGAGTTGGACTAGATCCTTTTGTCATCACCTTTAGAAACGATTCTCTTCGCAGAAAGACAACGTATAATGATCTCACGAAAACACCCCATTTTCATACGCTTTCCAAAGCAGATATGATTAGTTTCTTGAGTCCTATTCGACGAAGAAAAGACAGGATCATCACCTACAAATGGGCCACTGAATGGGATGCGAGTTCGATGAAATATCCGGAAAAAGGATCCAAGAGGGATTCCATGAAAATGACATTGTGCAAGCACAGTCAACTGAATTCCTTCAAAGACAGTATATGGCAACAAGCGGCAACAACTCCCTACTTCCCGAATCAGAATCAGTCGGGCGCCTACTTTGACCTCGCCACTGTTTCCATTATTCGACAAGCGGAGCATTACATTGACGCTCAAAAACTCATTGAATACTTCCAAAATCCAGGTTTCAATACTGTCTTAAATCAAAAAATTGGTCGATTTCCTATCTACGATTACGTAGAATCCCGAAAAGAAGGTCCAAAATTTTACCGTTCAAATATCGACGAATTGCTTAAATACTACGACGTAATTGACAGAATGTTAGACAAAATTAATGAGTAACAAATTGTTCATTTTTTCCCGTTAAAATGTCAAATTAATGTGATCAAAAGTGGGTATATTCGAATAGAATTTCGCCCATGTCAACGGTAAAAAACGAACTAACTCTGCTAAACACAAAACTCCGTTCCAACGGACGTGTGAACCTTTATAACAAGGATTATTTCTGCCGTATGAAGTGGGTGTTGCCTGCTTTTTTGATCTGTACATCCATTACACTTGCATCGCTTTTCTACTTCGAATTAATCGGTAGAACAACTTTGATCTCACTAAGCGGACTTTGCTTTCTCGTTTTGCTTTCTTACCATTTGATTTTGAAGCGCGCGCGCATAGCAGCACTCAAAGGAGATACGATTATTTTGAAAGGAATGGACGAAAATTCTACCGTCGCTTCCATCAAGAGTGTCAAACGAGCAAGCTCCTTTCAAGTTTTGGGCGTCCATGTTACGCGATTGAATTATGTGGTGGATAAAAAGCAGCGAACTTCTCTCCTATTTGGATCCCCAGCAGGTGTGCACATTGCAACAGCTACACTTATTCAACACGCAAAAAAATGGGAAAAGCACGCCCAAGCAAGCTAGACTAGAATGCCATCAGACTTTTTGATCAAGTAATTATACGCGGTATAATTTCAGAGAGATAACATGTTATCTAAGAAAAAAATAAAAGGCAAACCATAAGCCGGGTTCTGTAATCGTTTTCACGACGCTTATCATTTATCTAGCCCTGCCCTCACGAACAGGATCGAACGACCTACCCTCCCAGTTAAGCGAGTAACTCTTTCCACCGAACTTGCGTTCAATGTGCCTGGGTTTATTTGGTCTTTCAGCCCGTAAGGTTTACCCTGCGACTCTTGTCACCAACAGCCCGGTGAGCTCTTACCTCACCTTTTCACCTTTTCTCAGATCGTCGTTTCGACTACGCTCAACGACCATCCAAGTAGTTTGTTTTCTGTGGCACTATCTGTATCCCAACAAGTATTGTCGGAACCCTTCCCGTTAGGAAGTACGGTACTCTGTGCTGCCCGGACTTTCCTCCCCCTGTCAAATGACAGGCAGCGATAAGCCAGTTTGCCTTTGCTGCAAAGTTAATTGAAAAGCTGTATCTGAGCGATACGAAATTTCATTTTTGATTACTGCTTCACAAAAGAAGCCTTCGACCATGTTCCGTCGGTATGCTGAACTAGAATTACGTAGCTTCCCGCTTCCATTTCATTGAGCGCAACGGTATGAAGTTCAGATTGGACAATTCCCGATTGGATTGCTTTCCCATCAGAGCTCAAGACGAAATACGTACTCCCAGTACTTAGCCCTTCCAGATTCAATTCATTGTGCGCTGGATTTGGATATACATTCACCTCAGCTACCAATTCGCCAACACTAGCGAGTGCAGGATCGTAGTTATCGCGGTACTCAATTCCAGTAACTGTTTCTGTTCCTCCGAAATCAGAGGTAGTAATTCTCAAAATGGGTTCAAGTTGACCGTTCGTCCACCACTCATAAACATTACTTGGAGGAATAGGCAAGGCAATCCAGTTTCCAAATTGTCCGATATAAATGGAGTCTTGCTCTTGGATCAAATGACGAATACGAAGCGCATCAAAGGTTCCAAATGGTGTAGTAATTTGTCCCCACCCGTCGATATTACTATTTCGTTGTCGATACTGGATCCAAATGGCATCAAAAATCGGATTCATATCCAAATTTGAATATCCTCTAGAAGAGTACACATCTCCAAAATTGGCTGGAAATTTATAGCGTGTTTCAATGGTATCTGAGCGAAATGGCACCTCTGTCCCATCCACTGTTACAGAAAATCCAATGGATGTAATCGAATCGGAAGAATTCTTTGACACTTGATTTACTTCGGAAATATTGACAGGGAGAAAAGTTCCTATTTGATCCAAAGGAAGTGCATCAGAAGCTACCATATTCGTTGCCTGATAATTCGTTGGCGCAAAACCACCAAATAGAAATTGAACCAAGGCAGAGGCATTTCCTAAATCATTGTAATTCTTGAGCGTTTGACTCTCCGCCACCAAACCAGAGAAATCCCATGTATAATTTGCTCCTGTTGAAAGGAAATCAATGGAAGGATCTGTAGTAGAACTCATTCGAACGGTATCTCCACCGTCGGCAAAATCAGAATTATTTAATGTGATTTGAGCCGTCGCAACGTGGGCGATCAACACAGAAAAAGCTAGTAGTAAACGCATTGTTTTTTTTTCTAAAGATACGATTTTCGCTGGGATAGCCTTTTCCGACAAATCGCGTAACACACTAGTTTGCAGGAATAGCAATGCCAAAAGTAGTATCGAATGACAACTCGCGTGAGCCATTGACACCTTGAACATCTGTTACATTTACATCAACGTGCGCTTTTACTTTATACACGTCATTTCCATTCGCATCTTTTGCGTAGTACGAAATATCATCAAACGTAACAGTATTCAGGCTATTATTGATTCTGTCCGATGAATAAACTGTTCCATTTTCTGTAAGCTTTACTCGCACATTAAAGTCACGATTAATCAACGCTAGCGTTCCTGTTTCGAAGAATGTCAAATCATCGATAAACTTACCACTCAAACTTCCGTCAACAATCATGTTTTTACTGCGTTTCACGCCATTTTCGAAGAGCACTTCCGCTCTCAAAATGTGGTTATCCTGTGAAAGTCCTGTGAACAACAATTGAGAATTATCCGAAACGAATTCATCGTCAATATACCAACGAATTCGTTCGATTGCCACTTGCGGATCATCTACGTATGCCGTTAGGCTTCCGCTCTGGTTCAAGAAATGTTTGATATGGAAATTTGCGTGACGTTTGTATCCAAGAATCAACTCGCTACATAGCATGTTCGAGCTTCCATCCCAGAAAACGATTTCAGCACAAACCTGATACTTCCCTGGTTCAGTAATCTCTAAGTAATTTAATACAGGAGCTCCACCATCCACAATCCAAGAAACGTGACTAATCACATCAGCATTTGGGAATTCATCTTTTGACAATACAGCAATAGGAGAGGTAAGAATACGCGAGAATACGTGTTCTTCAGGGAGAGAATTAATCACGCTGTGATTAGGAATATCCAACAGTCCATCGTAGATGTCCATTTCAATCGAAAGGTCTCCATTGCTCAACTCTCCAGAGAACACAGAAACATTATTTTCTGCTTGCATCGTGGTAAACATGAATGCATTGTCATTTCCCGCCACCAATTCAAACTCATCGGTATCTATGGTTCCATTCGCCTTAAAAACAGGATCATTCGACTGAGGTAAGTCAATACTGTGTTTATCACAAGAAGAAATTAAAAATCCCCCCGCCACTGCTGCAAACGCTATGAATGCTCTCACTCTTCTCATTATTATCTTCGTAGTTTAATTGATCTTCTTAAGTAGATTTGTCCGTCAATTGGGAAACGATTGTTGAATCCGTTGATGTATTCTTCATTCACCGATTGCAATAATTGCACTCCAACATTTGCTCCAACTGTCCAATTTTTCATTCGATACGCATAACCAATCGTTGGGCGCATACCAAATCGCTCTAATCCTCCAGCAAGACCGAATAGTTTTTCTGATCTCACCATTTCTTCATTATCGTATACTGTGTGCTGAACCTTTGCTCCAAGGAGTACAGACGTTCTGAGTCCAAGATTCACGTTGTGATTCCCAAAATTGTATCCCAAGTTAATTGGAACATCTAAATTGTACACTTGATCGTAGCTGTAGTGGTGTGTTCGAAGTGTAGAACCAAAGCTGTAGTTCTTCCCTTCTGTCGTGAGGGTTAAATCTTTGTGATTCGAAATAGCCAAGTTCAGTCCTGTTGTCAGATTGAAATGCCCAAGGTATGTTTCAACCCCAACTCCACCGCCGAACGAAGTCGAAGTGTAAGCTGAAGGAGTGATCAATGACTGAGACGCACCTCCGTTAAGCTCTACATAAAAGGCTGATTTTGGTCGAATTTCCGTCAACATTGGAAGAGCATTCGGCGCTAAACCTAAAGCCAATTCGTTATCCAATTGATTGACTGATTTTAATCCCAAAGAAGCTGAAATTGGCGCTTTCTCCAAGCCTGCCATTTTCTCGGGCGCTACCAATGTATTTCTATTGGTAACTGGAGTAGTTGTTTGCACAGGAAGTGCTTTGACTTCTGTTTCATTTGGCTCGGCCGCTATCGTATTCGCTAGGTTTGTTCCTTTCTTATTACGAATGTTGCGCGTTGCCACATCATACATAGAATTTGTAGGAGTCGCTGTAGAATGC
Source organism: Crocinitomicaceae bacterium (assembly GCA_041582905.1). Classification (GTDB taxonomy): domain Bacteria; phylum Bacteroidota; class Bacteroidia; order Flavobacteriales_D; family Crocinitomicaceae; genus UBA4466. The sequence continues at coordinate 5,220 of JBFHGY010000252.1, forward strand.
GCAGCCTGAACATCTTGTTTTTCGCCTACTTTTATTGAAGCAGTTATATTTTCTTCTGGTGTCGCAGCAACTTCATTACCCGTCA
>JBFHGY010000253.1:0-5302 GCA_041582905.1 Crocinitomicaceae bacterium
ATCGCTCGAAGAGAAGAAACTGCGGCAACGCGAAGCCTTCTGAATACAGCGAAATTGATGGAAGAAAACGAAATGCTTTTCAAACTAAAAGAGATGGAATACATCGAAAAAATTGCCGATAAAATCGGTGAGGTGACTGTCTCAAATGGTGGAAAAGTGCTGGATCAATTGACAAGCGTTTTTTCGAAGTGACGTTGGTGTAGACTCGGAGTTCGAGAGCCTCACCCCTCCAAATCGGTGAAACGAAAATAAGAGGGGTGAGGCTCTCGAACCCCGTTATCAATTCTTCCCCACGTAACCTCAGTTACCAACCAACCGCATCCATTCCCCTATCTTTGCCAAAAAAACGATATGCCAACAGTACAATTAACAGCACAGAAGTTTAAAGACGAAGTCTTCGATTATACAACAGAAAAAGATTGGAAGTTTAAAGGAACGCAACCTGCAATCATTGATTTTTACGCAGATTGGTGTGGACCGTGTAAAATGGTAGCGCCAATTTTGGAAGAATTGAGCAATGAGAATCCTGGAGTAACCATCTACAAAGTAGATACTGAAGCAGAGCAGGAATTATCCGCGATGTTCCGCATTCGAAGTATTCCTAGCATTTTGTTCATTCCAATGGAAGGACAGCCTATGATGCAAGCCGGAGCATTACCAAAAGGAAGTTTGCAACAAATTATTGATAAGGAATTGCAATAAAAAGATATAGAGGGGACTAGCAACAGTCCCCTCCTGGCTCACAACTTTCTCCTTCCGTTACGGACGGCATGGCGTCTACCTGATTTAATGCTTCCAAAAACGTTTCGGTGGCTTGAGCTCCGCTAATCCCGTATTTGTTGTTAATCACAAAAAAGGGAACACCCGATACCCCCATTTGCTGATAATGAGCAATTTCTGCTCGAACCTTTGAGGCGATCGAACTGTCATTGATGATCGCATCAACTTTGGCTGAATCCCAACCGAAATCTCCTAGGATTGTATACAAAACTTCTGGATCGTTTAAAGGTGTTAAGTCTTCAAAATAGGCTTTTAAAAAACGCTCTTTCAAGTCCGCTTTAAATCCTTCCTGACCCGCAACTTCCAGTAGTTGATGCAAATGAAGTGTATTAAACGCTGTCCAATTTTCTCCAAAATCGAAATCAATACCGACTTCTTTCCCAACAGAAACGAGGCGATTCGTCATTTCCAGGGTAGCGTCAATGTTTCCGAACTTATTGGTTAGATACTCATCCCGTCCAATTCCGTTCGATGGCAAGGTTGGATCCAACTGATACGGATGCCAGTTCACTTCTACAGGCGTACCTTCCCACTTTTCCAACGCAGCTTCAAACCGCTTCTTTCCCACATAACACCATGGACACGCTACATCTGAGACGATATCCACTGTAATTTTTTTCTGATCCATATTTTTCTTTTCTATTGGACGGTTTGGGTCGCCCAACATTTCAAAAGTAGAGCTTTCATTTTATTTCGGAATAGGGTTTCGTGCATTCCAGATGGCAAGGAATTGGCCTGTTGACATTTTTCGTGCAGCTTGTTTGGCTCTAACAGCCAGCTCTCCAACAAATAATGAATCGATTGTTTCAAACCATAGGTTGAGCCAGCGACCAAAATGTTCTTGCTCAATTGTAAAATTCATGGTGGCATCTGCTCGTTGATGAGACAAAACAGGGTTGCCCTTATATTTTTGAATGCCAAATAATCCAGTTTCCCAAAAGTCAGTTAGCTTTTGCAAGTGTGAGGACCATTTATTTTCGGGTATAATCGTATTAAAAACAGGACCTAAGAGCTCGTCTTCTCTAACTTTAGCATAAAATGATCGAACCAGTAGATCAACATCTTCTCGTGTTTCTATTTCCTTCATAATCGAACTTTTCTTTAAACGAAGGAAGTCTTTTTTTACTCATAGGTTTATGACCTAGATCATGAGGAAAAGGTGAAGTTATCGATATACTTTTCTGTTTCGGATTTGGATTTCGTTCTGTTTCTCCATCTTTTTAAGAACGCGAATAACGGTCTCAACTCTGAGGCCTGTGAGATCTCCTATTTGTTGACGCGTTAGTTCAACTTCGTACAGCTCATTCACTGGAATTTTATACACATGGAACTTCAAGTAATCAATGAGTTGAATAATTCGTTCTTCGGCATTATTGCTTGAGTGCCCCGAGGCCATAGTTGCTTTGTAATACAAGCGGTTGGCAAGAACTTCCGTAAACTGTAAATGGATGTTTGGATTTTCGAGCAGTAAGTTATGAAACAGTTCTTTTCGCAAGACATATACCGTTGTTTCATCGATTGAAATCGCGCTGGCAGGATAGTTAAAATCACCAAACAAAGGCGGCTCTCCAAAACTTCTACCGGCAGAGAAAATGCCTTGAATAAACTCTTTTCCCGCTTCATTGTATGAGTTCATTTTGACTTCTCCAGAAATTACCTGAAAGTAAAACCGAGGAAGGTCATTTTTAAAAAAGATGATTTCATCTTTCGCATACTGCTTTACAACAGCACCATATTTTACGAGCAAAGAACCTTCTATCATCCTGAACAATATTAGTTAAGCAGAACATTAACACTTATGATTTATGTCATAAACGAAAAGAACGAATGTCGAGACTTTTGATACGAAATCAAACTTTAAACGAATCATGAAGGTATTGAAATTTACAAACAACGAAGAATATTGGGAAAGTGTTGAGCAAAAGAGGTTCGGATTATTACCCGTATTGTTAACGGCGCAAAGCTGTTTGGGTTCAGTGGCTGTATGTTACATTTGCGGGCTCGAAGAAACACTGTTGCAAACGACATTATTAATCTTGGTGGCGGCAGTAACCATGGGAGCTAACGGAATAGCGATTGCCCAAGCTCCCATGAAATGGGTTGTTTTAGGGTCTATTTTGTGTGGAATTGTATCGACATTTTCGTTAATAGTGGCACTTTTACTTCAGTAAGCATTCCTTTCAGAATAATGTCGGATTGATCTGATTCGGATGGTTTAATACAAGTTTCCTACCTTCACAACATGAGTGAAAAGCAGGAGGCAGCAATCGAAATCAAAGGAGCACGAACCAACAACCTGAAAGACATCAACATCCGAATTCCACATCACCAATTTGTGGTGGTAACAGGTGTTTCTGGTTCGGGAAAATCCAGTTTGATTTTTGATGTAATCGCGAAAGAAGGTCAACGCCGCTATTTTGAAACACTTCCAGCTTTTTCTCGACAGTTCGTTGGAAAGTTGAGTCAGCCCGATGTAGACAGCATTTCCGGATTATCGCCTGTAATCGCGATCGGACAAAAAACGGTGGGTGTGCATGCCCGATCCACAGTAGGAACGGTTTCGGATCTGTACGATCTCTTGCGCTTACTTTTTGCAAGGCGAGGAAAGACGGAACGCGATATTCAGTTATCCCGCTCATTGTTTTCGTTCAATACTGAAGTGGGAAGATGTCCGCGTTGTGTCGGAATTGGAAAGGAGGAAGAAATCGACCTAGACCAATTGGTGGTTCATCCTGAAAAAACGATTCGAGAAGGAGCGCTTGCTCCAACGCTGCCGACAGGATATATCATGTATTCGCAAGTAACCATTGATGTGCTGAATCAAGTGTGTGAAGCGGAAGGGTTCAACGTCGAAATTCCATGGAATGAGCTCACGGAAGATCAACAACAGGTCATTCTCTACGGAAGCGAAAAAATCAAAGTTCCTTTCGGGAAGCATAGCTTGGAGTCGCGTTTGAAATGGACGGGAATTAAAGCAAAGCCGAGAGAAGAGGGCTATTACAAAGGAATGATTCCGATTATGTCGGATATTTTGCGACGAGATCGAAACCCGAACATTTTGAAGTACGTGAAATCGGTAACGTGCAAGGAATGTAATGGCGAACGAATCAATGCTGATGCGAGAAGTGTACAGGTTCATGGAAAAACGATTACTGAGCTGACACAAATGGAACTCTCTGAGTTGAACCAATGGATGACACAACAAAGCTGGGATGAAGTTGGGCAGAAAATCGTGGATAAAATCACAGAACAACTTGTGTTGCTGGCAGACCTCGGATTAGGACACTTGAACCTCGACCGCGAAGCAAAAAGTTTATCCGCCAGTGAAATACAGCGTTTACGGGTAGCCAACCAATTGTCAAGTTCTTTGAGTGATGTGCTCTATATTTTCGACGAGCCTTCCATTGGATTGCACAGTGAGGAAAACAAACGAATGATTTTCCACCTGAAAGAACTGGTACGAAAAGGAAATTCGGTGATCGTCGTAGAGCATGATCTGACGACCATTCGCCACGCAGATTGGATTGTGGATGTCGGACCGGAAGCAGGAACAAATGGTGGTGAAATCCTCTTCAATGGACCGCTCGATGAATTCCTTCAACGAACCGATTTGCTGAGTTCAAGTGCTACGCTTGAAGCATTAGTGACGTCTCCAGAAAAGGAAAGAAAAGCCGTTTCAGAAGACAAAGGAAGCATTGACTTGACTGGATGCACCAAAAACAACCTAAAAAATATTGATGTTTCGTTTCAAATTGGAAGATTGAACGTAGTAAGCGGAAAATCGGGGTCTGGAAAATCAAGTTTGGTCAAAGGAACGCTAATGGAAATCGCTGAGAGTGGGTTGAGCGGAGCCGAAACCCACGATTCCAAGTTGCCCCTCCCCACTGGGTGGCTGAGCAAGCCGTTGCAAAGCAACAAGGAGGGTAAACGTCAGTTTCACTCAACGGAAGTCACCGGAAATCCTCCGAAAAAAGTCATCTACATCGATCAATCTCCCATTGGGAAAACACCTCGAAGCAATCCTGCGACCTACCTTGGAATTTCCGATCACATTCGTGATTTATTCGCCAAACTTCCGCTAGCCAAGGAACGATCGTACACGAAATCCCGTTTTTCCTTCAATAACAAAGGGGGAAGATGCGAAACATGCCAAGGAGCAGGAAAAACGCAAATTGGAATGCATTTTCTCGGAAATGTCGACTTGCTATGCGGAGAATGCAACGGAAAACGCTTCAATGCTCCCACTTTGGACGTGCTGTATAAGGAAAAATCCATTGCGGATATCTACGATATGCGCGTAAATGAAGCGGTCGCCTTTTTTGATGATCAACCGAAAATCCTCAAAGGAATTCAAACCTTGCAAGATATTGGTTTGGGCTATCTCACTCTGGGACAATCTTCCACGACACTCTCAGGAGGAGAAGCGCAGCGCATCAAGTTGGCAAATCAGCTGCAAAAAAAGGAAACGGGATCCACCTTATACGTCATTGCGGAACCTAGCACAGGTTTGCACCATAAAGAC
>JBFHGY010000254.1:0-5295 GCA_041582905.1 Crocinitomicaceae bacterium
GAATCAGAAGGATTACCCGAATGCCATCAAGAATTTTGATAAGTTGGTTGCCAAGGAGCCGGGAAATATTGACTGGTTATACGGATCGGCGCAGGCTGCAATGGAGAGTGGAAACCTCGAAAAGTGCATGGAAGCGATGTCAAAAATTGAGGATCAATTGGGACCAAATCCTCAAGTAGCGTTGCAGAAGTATTCCATCTACATGGACGCCGGGAAGAACGAAGAAGCACTCAATGAATTGACAAAGGCACGTGAAATTTTTCCAGATGAACCGTCCATTATTGGTACAACGGTAGATTACTACTATCAAACGGGACAGCCTGATAAAGCCGCGAACATGCTAGAGGAATTGGTGAAGGCGGACCCAGAGAACGGTCGTGCACATCTCGCTCTAGCCGATATTTATCGAAATGAAGGAAACGAAGAACAAGCGTTTGAATCCTTGAAAAAGGCATTCGAATCGGAAGATGTTGACATCGACACGAAAATGGGGGTGCTCATCAGAGTCCACGAAGCGAGTTATGAAATCGATCCTAAAATGTTCGAATTGGTGGATATCATGCTGGAAAAGTATCCGAATGAAGCCAAATCTCATTCGATTCACGGAGATTATTTGCTGAGCGCTGGGCGTGAACAAGAAGCACTAGCAGCCTACAAGAAATCGATAGATCTTGACGCGAATTCATACCCGATTTGGAATCAGGTGTTGATTATGGAATACCAACAAGGTTTACACGAAGAATTGTATCAAGACAGTAAGCGTTGTCTGGAGATTTTCCCATCCATTGCTACAGTTTATTTGCTCAATGGAGTGAGTGCCAATCAAACAAAACGCTACTCAGAGGCTGTCGACGCCCTGTCTGTAGGAAAGGAAATGGTGTTCAACGATAAAGCAATCAAAGCGGAGTTCTTGGGACAATTAGGAGAAGCCTATTTTGGTTTGAAAGAGTTCTCTGAAGGGAAGGATCAATACAAAAAAGCCTTGGAGCTGGACCCAAATAGTCAGTTGATCAAAAACAACTTTGCCTACCGATTGGCGAATGAAAAAATGGACTTGGATTTAGCGGAATCATTGATTGCTCAAGTCGTACTGAGGGCGCCTAGCGAGTCTCAATTTTTAGATACCTACGGATGGGTCTTGTTCCAAAAAGGGGAATACGAAAAAGCGAAATCAGAGTTTGAATCTGCGTATGCCTACAATACGAAAGATGAGGTGATTCTGGAACATTTGGGAGATGTCTATTTCAAATTGAATGATGTAGAGAAAGCAATCCTCTGGTGGGAAAAAGCAAAGGCAATTGAGTCAAATCCAACCTTGGAGAAAAAAATAGCTGATAAAAAATACTATGCGCCTCAAGATTAACATATTGCTCGTTATGGTCGCAGCTCTTACGCTGGTTTCCTGTGGAAATCGTAGAGGTGGAGAGGGAAAGTTACCGAAGGTAAAGGACGATGTGCTGGAGCATACGCTTGATAGTCTAGCGAATCAGAATTTTTCTTCTTTCTATTCCAAACTTAATACGGAATACAAGGATTCTTCGCGCAGTGTTTCCTTCAAGATTTCCTTGAGAATGGTACAGGATAGCGCCATTGGTGCAACCATTAAGGTGGCAAGTATTCCGTTTGTAAATGCTGTAGTGACGAAAGATTCAGTCAAAATGACCAATCGTCAGAATAAGTGTTACACGCTGCAAAATATCGATTTTCTCAAAGAAAGTTTTGGGGTGAGCTTCACGCATCGAAACATGGAGGAATTATTAATGGGCTTCCCAATCGCTTATTCGACAGAGTTAGAATATGATCGGGTGAAAGATCCATACAATTACACACTCACAACGAACTTGAAGAAAGATGGCGATTCGGGAGATGATCTCAAAATCTACTACGATTTCAATCGAGAAGTGAATCAATTAAAGTCGACGCGTTTGGTGAGTGAGTCCGATAATACGGAAATCAAAATTGACTACAAGACGCGACAGCTCGTCGATGGATACGCTGTACCCGAATTGGTTGAAATCGTTATTTATACACCGAAACAGGAGATTTCGCTGAGTTTGGAATATAAAAAACCTAGAGTAAACGAGCCTGAGACCATTCATTTCGTAATTCCTGATAGTTATGATCCATGTGAGTAAAATTGTTGTGCTTTTCGCTGTATTGTTTGCAGGAAATCTGCACGCCCAGAGCTCTGATAAGTTGAAGAAGGAGCAAGAGCGTTTGGAAAAGAACATTGCAAGCACTCAATCTTTATTGGAGAAATCACAAACGAAAACGAAGGCTTCGTTGAACGATCTCCGTGTTATTCAAAATCAGATTGAATACCGCGAGCGTCTCTTGAAAAACTATGACAATCAAATTCGTGGCGCTGAGTTAACCGTTCAGCAGAAAGAAAAGCAAATTGTTGAGTTGAGAGAAAAGGTTAAACAACTCAAAGCGCAGTACAAAAAGCTGTTGATTTATGCGTACAAACATCGGAACAAGTACGGTAAACTCATGTACATTTTTACGGCGGACAGCTACAACGAAGCGCGAAAGCGAAACGGGTATTTACGTCGATTATCGGATGTACAACTCAAGCAATTTTTAGTCATCCAGCAGAATCAAGAGTTGATTTCAGAGGAAATAGGTGCTGTAAATACGGAAAAGGAAAATAAGTTACTTGTTCTCAAAGAGAAGAAAAAGGAGCGTGCCGCCATTGAAGAAGATCGGGAACTCAAGGAGAAAGTCTATCAGGAGTTTAAACAAGAGGAAGAGTTGCTTCTGGCAAAACTGAAAGAAGACCAAAAGAAGAAGGAAATATTGCGCAATCGTATTGCCGCAGCGATCCAGAAAGAATTAGCGGAAGCAGAGGCCCGTCGAAAAGCGGAAGAAGCAGCGGCATTGGCAGCAGCGAAGAAGAAGGAATCGACGACTTCTACAACAAGCACAAAGCCGACAGTTACCTTGGCAGAAACGAAAGAGGCCGAGTTGATTGGGAATAATTTTGAAGCCAATCAGGGGCGATTACCATGGCCAGTGGAAAAAGGAAATATCACGGAGAATTTTGGAAAGAATCCGCATCCGACACTTAAAAATGTGTCAACAAATAACCGTGGAATTGATATTAGTGCGCCACTTCACGCTCAAGTAAGAGCCGTTTTCGAAGGGGAAGTAACGAGTGTTTTAAATATTCCGGGAGCTGGAAAAGTGGTGATCATCAAGCATGGGAACTACCGAACGGTTTACTCTAACTTGCAAGACACCTACGTCAAGGCAGGATCAAAAGTGAGTACGAAGAAAGTCATTGGCTCCTTGTTAGCAAAGAATGGAGAAACTCTATCTGTGGTTCATTTTGAAGTCCACAAAGTAGTTGGAAATAACGTAACCTGTCTGAATCCAGCGCTTTGGGTTTCTAGATAGTCGTATCATTTTTTTCGAAACGTCGGCAGGTCTTTGTTCCAATTACAGAGCAAACTCACACTTTATCATAGTTAGTATTGACTCCTTTCCACTTTTTTTTAAAAAAGTAGGCAAAAAATCGGGCTTGCTTTCTTCTTAGTGTGAGATGATGCGGTGTAAGACGTTTGTTTCATGGTGTTCACGCTATTTTTTCAATTCCTAAACGCTGAATGCATTGCGGATCGCTGCGCGCTAGCTTCGCATTTTACAGCGTTTACTTCGCTCTCAAAACCGTATGAAGCGATGCCCAGATCCTTAAAGTGTTTGTATCTGCAGAAAACGATGCTTTGAAGCGACTATTTCTGAAACACGATTTCACTTAAACTCGAGAAATCAAAATCACCGAAGCATTCACCGCGCCTTTTTTACGAAGAGAGAAAAACGAGTTGAAGCACGCTAGTGTTGGAGGAAGCGCGAAATGAAATGAAGCGATCACCGATAACACCGGGTTTCAAGAGTTTTTTCGATGGAAGTAAAAGCAGCGCAACGGCGTTTTTGAACACTTTTTTCGCCGAATGAAAAAGTGTTGCATCACCAACTAAATCATTCGTTAGCATCGAAACTTTCATGCGTTGAATCCGTTACTTTTGGAACAGCTCTCTTAGAGAAAAAATATCGGTTCCACAGTATTACAAATTATACTGTTTACATCTGCAGACACACAAATGGCAATAATTGTCAGATTTAAAGTTTTCACTATAAAAGTGTGAGTTGAACCTAGGTTCAACTATGGTTCGTGACCTATCAAATGAATGAACAAAACTCCAAAAGAAGGTTAAAATCCTTTCTGATCAACGGTTTTACAGTACTTTTGCACCATGAAATGGCTAGTAAGTATCTTTTTATTGATGGCTTTCAATGGAATTGCACAAGATTCCTGGGAGCAAAAGGCTGATTCTCTTGTAGATATTGCGAAAGCACAATTGGGGGTTCCCTACAAATGGGCAACATCCAACCCAGGTAAAAGTTTCGACTGTTCTGGATTCACGGCTCATGTTTATGGCTCGTTGGATATTACCGATTGCAGAAGTTCGAAAGGATATGCCAACATTGGAGAAAAAATCAAGTTATCCGACGTAAGAAAAGGGGATTGCCTATTATTTGCAGGAACAACACCTGGAAGTAAAACTGTTGGACATGTGGGGATTGTCATTGAAAACAATGAAAATGGAATTCAATTCATTCATTGTTCCAGTTCAAAAAAACATTTTGGCGTAGTCATCACCGATTACGAATCTTCAGGATATCCCAAACGATTTTTACAAGCACGTCGCTTAATTAATGAATAAAGAAAATAGAATAATGAGTATTGATCCAAACAATCCGTGGCACAAAGTTGAAATAGGTGAAAATGCACCAAAATGCGTGAATGGAATTATTGAAATCCCGAAAAACACAAGAGCAAAGTATGAGTTAGATAAAGAATCTGGTATGCTCATTTTGGATCGTGTGTTGTACTCTTCGATTTATTATCCAGCAAACTACGGATTCATTCCAAAAACGTATTGCGATGATAAAGATCCATTGGATATCTTGATTCTTTCTCAAATTGAAGTAGTACCAATGTGTATCGTTTCTGCGAAGGTAATTGGTGTAATGCACATGATTGATAAAGGAGAGTTGGATGATAAAATTATCGCAGTGGCAGAGCATGATATGAGTGTGGCCCACTTCAATGACATCTCTGAATTGCCAGCACACCACTTGAAAGAAATCAAAAACTTCTTTGAAGAATATTCGAAATTGGAGAACAAAACGGTGGAAGTAACAGATTTCCAAAATGCTGAAGCAGCACAACGCGTTATCGCTCAGAGTCAAGCAGATTACTTGAAATACGTAGCAGAGCACAAATAAGTA
>JBFHGY010000255.1:0-5270 GCA_041582905.1 Crocinitomicaceae bacterium
CTCTTGTTTCCTCTGGATACTTGGACGGATGGAGAAAAACTCTTCGTAACAAACGCACGAAACAACGCTGGAACTATTGATCCAAAAGCAGAAATCCTACGCATCAATAACGTGGAGGTGAAAGCAATCATTGAGGCCATGTACGCTTCAAGTTCATCCGATGGAAATATTGAATCGGCGAAAAGGGACTGGATGAATCACATGTTTTATTCGCTTTGTCCGATGTACTTCAATTATCCTCAACATTATTCCATTCACGTCAAGATAAATACTCGACAGATCAAAACGGTTCCACTAGAGAAGTTTCAACGAGATACTACCCAAACCAATAAATCCAAAACCCCTCTTCATCTAGAATTGGATCGCATCAACTCTTTGGGTGTTCTTACGATACGTTCCTTCAATTACTACGAAGATGATTTTACGGAGTTCAAATCTTTTATTGATCGCTCCTTTGATACCTTGAACCAAACAGAAACCGAACATTTGGTGATCGATCTTCGCGGCAACATGGGAGGCGATTCCAAGTGTGGATCTTACCTCATTGAACACATCGCTGACCAAGCGTATTGTTACTGGCCGATTAACGACGATGCTACGTGGCAGAAAGATTTACACCAGATCATCCAGCCGAATGAGCACCGATTTAAAGGAAAGCCGTATGTATTTATTGATGGTGGTTGCCTGTCAACTTCAGGTCATGTCGGTTCGATCATGAAAGAAAATGCATTCGGAATCCTTGTTGGCGAAGAGATGGGTAGTACTTACATCTGTAACGACAATAGCTTATTGGACTCATTGAACCATACAGGACTTAGATACAGCATTCCCAGAACCATTTTCTTCACGTGTGCTTCTAGCTTCCCAAAGGATAAAGGAATTTTGCCAGATGTTGAAATCGTACCGAGCCTGAATGACGTCATCAATCAATCGGATCCACTCATGGAGTATGTCCTGCGAGATATTCGAGCAAAAGATTAGTAAAATCTATCCGATCAAAGCAATCATTTGACACGCTCAAATTACCTTCTTACGAAGTGGATGCATTATTCTATTCGATCGGTAGTCTCAAATGGTATCTTTAAGTTACCACAACAGAACGAACGACATGCATAAATTGATCATCCTACTTTTTACCCTTCCCCTGTTGAGTTCCTGTAATGGAGAGAATACCGTTCAGATTAAAACATCGCAGAAGCAAAAAAAAGTTGAAGTGGAAATCCATGAAACAATCGAAACATTTATGATTCTACGCGCTCTTGCCAGCGAGGACCCTTTGTTTCAATACCGTGATTCGACGTACAAAGGAAAACCAATAATGTATGAGGCACGGAAGGCTTTTGCGGAGTATAAAAACCATAAAGCGGTAATCGAAACTCAAAAATTGTTGAATGCTACGAGTAGTACAGGCGACTTAATCTTACAAGGTCTACTCTATTTCGAAGAACTTCCTTCCACCTCGTTGAAGTACGAAATCACTTCTGAAGAATGGAAAAATCGAAAAGATACGCTGATTCAGTACGTACACCTACTGCACCAATTTTATAAGGACGCGAAGGTGAACGAATTCATCTTAAGTCAGTCCGATTTTTATGAAGGGGCAATCGCAGAAGCGAACTCACACTTGAATGAAAACCTAATCACCACCATGGAAGATTATTTCGGCATTCAAAATCATGCATATAAGATGATCCTCCTACCTAACTCTCCATTCGGGATGGGATTCGGAGCGAGCGTTGCATCAGATGATGGCGATATCTTCTATCAAATCATTTCTCCCTCCAACGATATCGAATGGAATAATCGTTCTACGTACGATACCTACGGATTTTCAGGAGAAGGTTCAGAAGCTTACTACAGGGATTTGGTTGTTCATGAGTTTTGTCACCCATTCATTACTCCATTTCTCGAAAAGCAACAATGGAAAACAGCAATTTCGAAAACAGATTCACTCTATCTACCACAGCTTGATTCGATTATGTCGAATCAGGGATATGGTTCCTGGTGGGGCTTTATCAATGAGCACCTCGTTCGAACGGCAGAACTACGCATCGCCAAAAAAATGAATGAGAAAAGCATCGAGGAAATGAGGACTTACAATGTGAAGGAATGCGGATTTATTTTTATTCCAGAGAGCGAGAAACTGATGAAAAAATATGAAGCGAATAGAAATATGTATTCCAACATCGAAGCATTTCTTCCTGAGTTAATTGATCAACTGAACACCTTTAACAAAGAGGACGTGCGTATGAAATTGCGTCAACTCGCAACAAATTAGCACGAACGAAGGTAAATAACTACGACTATAGTCAAGCTGGAATACTATTTGGCACTTTAGGCATTGGCTTACTTGTAGGAATAGAATTGATAACGCGCTTTAAAAAAGATGCTTAACTTTCTAGAACATGAATACATCAGACTTCATGGTACAATTACCCCGAGAGTATCTATTTGCGTCGCTCTTCGAAAAAGAGAAGTAGTCACTTCATCAACTCGAGATCATCAATCTTACCGTTTATTCAAAAAGAAAATCTGTATTTTGTTCCAGAAATAGCAACCTATGCCTAGAAACAACATCGATCGAGAAGAAGCTTTGCGCATTGCCGCAGAGAGAAGACGTCAACAAAAAGAGAAAGAAGAACGCGAAGAACGTGAATTTTACGAGCGAATTACGACGGGAACTCCTTGGCTCTTGTTTAAGGCAGTGGTAGTATTCTGCACGCTCATGGCTGTCATTACCACCATCGAATATTTCGTAGATGGTCCAACCAAGAAAATCGGGCAAGATGAGTGGGAATTTAATCAGGAATGGGATTGGCAACGACATAAAATTGTTGATGTAGACGGATATACCTTTGCTCCCGAATACAAAAACTGGAGCGATGAAGCCTCAGAAACATTTGAACTTACCTACTCTCCCATTTTTCGAACAGGAAAGAAATTGAGTTATGACCTCAATATTGATGAAAACCGAACTCGAAGACATACCCAAGGTCGATTCCGCTCGGTATTCGATTGGTTTCCGGGACTTCAAATCTTATTACTGGTTCCCTTGCTCACATTTCTCTTCAAACGACAAAGTCCATGGTTCAACTTTGCCAGAATTGCATCGTTGGTGTTGATTTTTCCAGCGACCTTACTGGTGATTTTCTTCACGATGATGTGATCGAACTTAGATTTTTAATCCGTTGAAAGAATGGTAAATCAGCATGTGCATTGCCCCTTTTGATCGGCTTGCTTTCCTGTACAGAAGGAGATTCTTCGGTGAACAACACCCATGAAACTGCGAACGTAAGCTCCACTCTGGATGTTTCGAAACACCCCGAATTGCGTCAACTGATTTTGACGAAAGACAGTCTCTTATTTGACATTGGTTTCAATCAAATTGATACAAGCATGGTGGCTGATCTTATTGCTCAAGATTTTGAATTCTATCATGACGAGCATGGAATCACTGATTCGAAAGACGCATTTTTGACATCCATCGCTGGATTAAGCGAATTACCCTTCAAAACATGGAGAACGCTGAAGAAAGAAAGCGTTGAAATTTTCCCATTGTATTCCGACAACAAGACTGAACTTTACGGCATTCTTCAAACGGGAATTCATGAATTCTATCAGCAACATGAAGGAGAAGAAGCGCGAAAAACAAGTACCGCACAATTCAGTCACGTGTGGATTTTAGAGGAGGACGCATGGAAATTAAAACGCGTCATCAGTTATGATCACATTAACTCAGTTTGAGACAATGAAACTGACTTATAACGCTTTTCTTATCTGCCTACTTCCCATTCTATTTGGGAAAGGGCTTGCTCAAATAGACACAACCATCTTCGATTTAAACGAATCATATTTGAAAAAGAGGAAATGCAATAAACTACTACTAGACACGTGGCACTTCTCAATTTCTTATTCTCCTTCGCAGTTCTCTCAGCAAGATAGCGCTGTTTTCTATAATTCAGACACCATCCTTCTCAAAGTCTACAATAAGGACCGATTACTCTATTCCTCCTTGAAACTTCCCGAAGGAGATTTGGTAGGTTGGCTGAGCTATTATTCAGCAAGTGGAAAGCTCAAAAAAAAAGAATTTAGGACGCGTCAATTATGCGCTACAGATGGCAAATGGACTCATTGTAGAGGTGGTGATGGAATGATCAAAACGATTTTAATCTCATACAAAACAGGAATCCCCGTTAAAAAGAAAGAACAAAAATTAGAGTACGATCCAAATTTGGGATTCTATGAATCTTTCTCAAAATATAAGTATCTCGATGGGAGTTTTAAGCTGATAAAAAGACGAAGACATACTTTACACAGTGTAAACCGTCGTCATTCAGAATAAATATTCTATCTGAATTAATTCAATTGAAAGGCGTAACCTACACCGATCACAAACTCACTTCTACCATCAGGATAACGCCATTGATGCAAACCGAATAATTCAACGGAATGATGATCTCCGAATGGATACTCCGCCCCCATTTTTACGCGGTATTTATTCACGGCACTCACCGATTGAACTTCGTCGAAAGTGTAAATCAGATCACGTTGAAAACGGTAGAACAATTCAGTTGAAGCGAAGAGATCCAACTTTGTCTTCGGAAGGTTGTACTCCAATTTTAACTTAGCGCGCACCGTATTCTCCGTTCGTTCCTCCTTTTGACTTTCTGTTGTTCCTCGCAAGCGCACGGAAACGCCCAAACGATTCTTTCCAGAAGATACCAAATCTTCCAACTTGCGGAAAGTAAAATCTAGGGTAAAGCGATGTTTGTTTACCCGATTGATCGTTGCATTCGAATACGGAACACTCGTCAATCGATAGGAAGCTGCTGCTTCGAGATGCTTCATAACTTTCCACTCTACGCCAGATGAAAGCAGTAAATCATTTACCTTTCCCGTTTGTAAACTCGTTCGCGATTGCACTTCTAATCCCGCTTTCCAGTCTTTGTTGATGTCGTACTTCAACTCAGCTCCTGCCCAGTTCGTCCATTCAACGCCAACATCATTGGACTGGGCAACAACAGAAGTTGTCATCCACATGCAAAACGCTCCCAAAAATAGTTGTGTCAACCTCATCGAAACTATTTGATAATGCTTAACTGTCCTGCATCAACGACCTGCTTTTTCTCCGTGATCGATACTGCAACTTCTGAACGCACCATTCCTTCCATCGCAGAAAGTGTATCTACCGATAAGGCATATACGCGGTAATCTCCACGCGTCAATCCTTTGAATTGGAACTGTCCGTTTTCATCCGTTCGAACTGATTC
>JBFHGY010000256.1:0-5235 GCA_041582905.1 Crocinitomicaceae bacterium
GATCCAGACAAATTATTTTCGGCAACAGATGGTGGATTGTACCGCTCACTCAATCGTGGTGAAACAATGGAAATGATTGAAAATTTACCCATTTGTCAGTTCTATCACATCTCCGTAGACAATCAGGAGCCGTACAATATCTATGGTGGTTTACAAGACAACGGAAGTTGGTTCGGGCCATCAAGAAGTCCAGGTGGAGTAGAAGCACGTGATTGGGAAGTGATTGGTGTAGGAGATGGATTCCGTGTCTATCCACATCCTACAAAACCAAATATCATGTACTCCGAAATGCAAGGAGCTGAAACGATTTGGCGTTATGATGATGACATCAGACAAACAAAAGTGATCACGCCATTCCCCGTAAAAGGTGATCCGAAGCTACGCTTCAACTGGAATGCGCCAATTACCACGAGTGCAAACAATCCCGATCGTTTGTACGTAGGAAGTCAGTTTGTACACGTTTCCAATGATCGCGGAGATACGTGGAAGAAGATTTCACCAGATCTTACGACAAATGATCCTGCCAAGCAAAATCAAGCGGAATCAGGAGGTTTGTCAAAAGACAATTCTGGAGCAGAAAATCACTGTACCATTTTCACGATTGCGGAATCGACCTTGGATGAAAACGTGATTTGGGTAGGAACAGATGATGGAAACGTTCAGATCACCAAAGATGGAGGAAAGTCATGGACAAATGTGACAGAAGGATTGTTGACAGCAAATCTTCCGAAGAATACATGGTGTTACCACATCGAAGCGAGTGTTTTCGACAAAGGAACAGCGTATGCAGTGTTCGATGGTCACACAAAAAATGATGGAAACACGTATTGTTACAAAACGACGGATTTCGGAAAAACATGGACGTCTTTGGCGGATGAAAATGTGTACGGATTTGCTCGATCATTTCAGGAAGACTTGAAGAATCCAAATCTCTTGTTCTTAGGAACCGAATTCGGATTATATGTTTCCATTGACGGTGGTTCGAACTGGATGAAATTCGAAAACAACATGCCAGCAACAGCTGTTCATTACATGGAAATGCACCCAACAACCAACGATTTGATTTTGGGAACTCACGGTCGCGGAATCATCATTTTAGATGATATCTCACCATTGAGACAGATTACTGAAGAAGTGATTGGAGAAGAAGTGCATTTTATGGACATGCCCACGTTCTACATGAACGAAGAAAGTACATTTGGTGGAACAAGCACAGAAACACAGTTTGTTGGAGCTAATCCTTCTACTGGAGCTCGAATTGCTTACTACATGGCGAAGCGCCATACCTTCGG
Organism: Crocinitomicaceae bacterium; assembly: GCA_041582905.1. Classification (GTDB taxonomy): domain Bacteria; phylum Bacteroidota; class Bacteroidia; order Flavobacteriales_D; family Crocinitomicaceae; genus UBA4466. The sequence continues at coordinate 1,293 of JBFHGY010000256.1, forward strand.
TAAAATGCGCATGAAAGTGCTCGATAAAGACGGAAACTTTGTAGCGTCACTTTCTCCAAGAAAAACGAAAGGGTTGAACTTGGTGTACTGGAATTTCAATGGAACAGCACCAAAATCTGCAGCTGGGAAAACCTTCTCAAGAGGTGGAATGTTTGCTCCTCGTGTACCAGCTGGAACGTACACAGTTGTGATTGAAAAAGGAAAGAAAACCTTTGAAACAACCATCGAAGTGGCGTACCCGAAAAAGTCCGTATTTACATTGGCGGAACGCAAGCGACAGGAAAGTACAACCAAAGAACTGTTCGACTTGAACGAAGAGTTGGCTTACATGGTGTATGAATTAGAAACTTGGACAAAACACGCTCAAATGAATGCTCAAGCTCAACCGAAGCTCGCGAAGACGGGAGGTAAATTAGTGGCAGCAATGGAAGACTTACGAACCGATTTGGTGATTACAACAGGTGATAACTACGTGGGACGTGCCGAAAATCAACTCCGTGAAGATTTAGGTGAGATCTATAGTACCATCGGAAGCAACTTTGGACCTCCAACAGATTCTCAACTGGAAGGTGTTGCCTTGATCAAAGAGCGCATGCAAGAAGCGCGTGATCGTATGGCAGACATCCGATCTGGAGAATTGAAAAAGTACGAGGCTCAGTTAAACAAGTTAGAACTCAAAGCTCCAAAACTGGACACCTTCGAAGAATACGTCAAGAAGGATTAAGAAAACAATAACAAATAGGAAAACCCGCTTTTGGCGGGTTTTTTCTATTTTCGATAGAGCGTTTCCATATTGGTAGCCTTTAAAATTCCAGCAAATGAGTTCCAACGATGAAAAAATAAGCTTAAGAGGAGCCTTATCTATTGGAATCGGAGGAATGGTCGGAGGTGGAATCTTTGCGGTTTTAGGTCTGGCGGTTCAATTATCGGGTGGAGCAACACCAGTCGCTTTTTTAATTGCTGGGTTCATTGCATTAATCACCTCGTACAGCTACGTAAAACTATCATTGAAATTTCCTGACACAGGAGGCACTGTACGGTTTATCAATGAAGGATTTCAAAAAGGAATTTTTAGCGGAGCCATGAACAACCTGCTCTGGGTGAGTTACATCATTATGCTTGCCTTGTATGCTTCTGCATTTGGTTCGTACGCTCCCAATTTGCTTTCTATCACAGGAGACAAAAACACGGACTTTTATATTTACACAAACGCGATTATTGTGCTGGCAACCATTGTCAATTACTACAGCGTGAAAGTAGTTAGCGCCATTGAAACCTATGCGGTACTGATCAAATTAATCATCCTCATTAGTTTCGTGTTTATTGGAATTTACGGCCTGTTAGGCAATGAAAATTTATCTCAATTATCGGTGAGTAATTGGGAAACACCATTGAATATTGTCACGGGTGGAATGGTCATTTTTGTAGCATACGAAGGTTTCGAATTGATCGCGAATGCCGCTCCAAATATTGAAAACGCCAAAAAGAACATCCCCAAAGCGTACTATATTTCTGTCATTTTTGTGATTCTGCTGTATGTGATCATTGCGATTATCACCGTAGGATCTCTACCTTTTGATGTGATTGCACGTGCTGAAGACTACGTGATGGCCGAAGCAGCCAAACCGATTATGGGGAAATTGGGCTTCACGATCATTACCATTGCAGCGTTGATTTCTACTTTCTCAGCCATTAACGCATCGTTGTACGGTGGAACGCGCGTGAGTTATGAAATTGCAGAGGATGATGAGCTACCACACGAGTTGACAGGAAAGCTGTGGAGTCAACCCATCGGTTTACTTGTCACATCAATCGCGACCTTGGCACTGGCGAACACGCTGAATTTGGAAAGCATTTCAACTACGGGAAGCGTAGGTTTCTTGCTGATATTTGCGATTGTCAACTTAACGGGCTTCCGGTTGGCAAAAAAGCTCAACGGATCGCGTATCATTCCCATGTTTGGCTTTCTGGCGTGTCTTTTCGCGTTGGGAGCACTCATTGTTCAACAATTCTCAGCCAATCGAATCAGTGTTATCATTGCGTTTTCGATTATCCTGTTGTGTTTCGTGTTGGAAGCAGGGTATAAGAAGTGGTTTGATCGATAAAACTCCAATTCTTGGTATGTGTTGAATGTACCCAATTTTCGTTTTAGGTATTTCTACGCTGAGTAGAGTCGAAGGATGTCGATAACTTGCCACTCGACTCAATAAGAAATAATAAACCAACAAACGACCATTATGAGCAAATCAAATCCAAAGTGGCCCAAAACCACAACAGCGTACAAAGAATTAAAGAAACAAATCAAGGAAGACAAAGCATTTTGTTTAGCGCTAGAGACATCGCTACAAATTGCTGGTAGAAGAGGGAATGCAGAACTCAATCCTGATTTATACCATGCGATCGACAATGTGTTTGAAGGGAACGGATGGCCAACATCTCCAGACGAATACCTCGATTACGTAGAAAAGTACCTAGTACTGATTCCAAATGAAACAAACGATCCAGAATATCCTGCCGCATGGACAAGCGATGATATGGTAAACGGATACAACCAAAAAGTGTACGATCTGCTCTGTCACTTTTACTTTTTGGTAGATCAAACCTTGCCGCTTACAGGAGCAACCATGCAAGATTACAAGCATGGAAAATTCATCTTCGCAGATTGGCTACGTGATTTTGCGGTAGATTGGGGAGCATTCCTCGATACCAAGGAATCACTACCGATGTGGGCACTGGCTTCGTTTGCTGCCGACCCAATGTACAACCTTCCACTGTACAGCGACAATGCCAAAAAATGGAAAACCTTCAACGAATTTTTCTACCGTGAGTTCAACGGCGCGAATAAAAAAGGACAAACACCACTTCGTCCCATTGCAGAACCGGGAAATAACAATGCGATTGTTTCTTCAGCGGATTGTACCTACGAACAGGCATATCCAATCGATGATCAAGGTCGTGTACTTGGATTAAACGGACTTCCAACAAGTGTGAACTTGAAGCATACACATACTATTACAACGATTGCAGAATTGTTGCAAGACGAAGAACTAGCGCAAGCATTTAACGGAGGAACCTTCGTGCATTACTTCTTAAGTCCTTTCGATTATCATCGTTTCCACTCTCCAGCGGATGGAACAGTAAAAGCGTGTAAAGCGGTTCAGGGAAAAGTATTCTTGGATGTCGAATTGGGATCGGACGGTGAGTTCCATGCTCCCGATAGCTCAGAAGGAGGATACGAGTTCCAACAAGCGCGTGGTGTTTTCGTGGTAGATACTGGCGGACCAGCAGGATTGGTGGCTTCGGTTCCAATTGGTATGGCGCAGGTGTCTGGAGTAGACATGTACACTAAGATGGAAGGAAAGAAAGTGAAAAAAGGAGATGAATTCGGAAAATTCATGTTCGGTGGGTCGGATACCATTTTGCTCTTCCAGAAAAATCCAAATCTGTACTTATGGACGAAAGATCCAGGGCACAATCCAATTCACTTCCAGTTTGGACAAGTAGCCGCGTACTGGGAAGTTAAGTAAGGTGAGTTTTTTTAGGGCGTTCCCCAGACCTGCGAGCAGTTGTCTGGGGCCGCGCTCTTCGTTGCAAGTCCTTCCGATAATTATCGTGAAGGAGCTTTCCTCTGCGATCGCTAACGCGACAATCATTTACGGATGTTCATGTGAGACGCGTACACGCAGATTCGATCGTTTTGATCCTGAGAAAAAGCACCGTATTTTGTAACGGAAATGAAGTACGAGGCATTACTCATCAACGCTATGAATGCGTTTGGACCCATTAACTTGAGTCTTGAAACACACCCAGACTTCTTCCAAGATTGGGAGGAAGTAAGCTACAAGCGTTCCGAATTTTTAACCGAAGCCGGAAAAATAGAGCGCTATTTTTATGTGGTCATTTCGGGAGTACAAGCCATTTATATTCTCAACCAACAAGGCGA
>JBFHGY010000257.1:0-5228 GCA_041582905.1 Crocinitomicaceae bacterium
CGTAGCTGCATACATGATAGCCACGCCCAATACGATGTAGATAATTCCGCGAGGTGTACTCCATGCGTGGACTTTCTCAGAATCGTCTTTTAAAACGCTGTCATGTCCAAGGTGAGCGGGCAAAATGATAAACGCTTCAAAGAGAGAAAAGGCGAGGCAGGCGATCACAACAAAGGCCATTTCCTGCATCATTTCCATTCCTTCCACAAAGAGAAGAATACAAAACGCGACGATGGTCGTCAAAACCGAGGAGAATACGGAAGGAAGAACTTCCATCGTTCCATCAAGAGCGGCTTTTCGAGCTGATTTTCCTTTTTCGAAATGCGTGTAAATGTTCTCGGCAATGACAATTCCGTCGTCCACTAAAATACCGACTACGAGGATCATTCCGAAGAGGGAAATCATATTGATTGACATGCCGTAAGGCAAACCAAAAATGAACATTCCGAGGAATGAGAACGGAATCCCAAATGCGACCCACGCCGAGAGTTTGAGGTTGAGGAAGAGCCCAAGGAAAAGCAATACAAGGATCAATCCCATCAAACCATTGCTCGACAATAAATCGATTCGGTCATTCAGCAAGGAGTTGAACTCGTAGTAGATATCGAAACTGAAATCGTCGTGACTTTCATTGAATTTTTCCTGATAGCTGCGCAGTTCTTCCGTGATATCCGAAATGTCTTGTTCTGTTGTTTTTTCAATTTGAAATTGAACACAGGGAAATCCGTTGTATTTGGCTTCTTGGGATGATTCAGCGAATCCTAATTGAACATCGGCAACATCGCCTATGGTCACAGTCTCACCATTAGGCGTGGTTCGAATGGCGATTTGAGCAATTTCGGAGGCGGTCGTTACGCGGCTGTTCGAGCGCACGTTCATTTCTTCCACGCCTCCGCGAATAATTCCCGTTGTGATATCAATATTTCGCGATCCGACGGCAAGAGCAATTTCTTGAAAGGAGATGTTGTAACGCAATAAATCTTGCTCCCGCGTATTGATGGAAATTTCTTTTTCGGGGAATCCCGTCATGGTGATTTGCGTGATCACTTTTGTGTTGAGTAAATCGCGCTCAATCTTCGTGGCCATGTCGGTGAGTTCCGTCATTTTCGTCGAATCACTTTTGGCAGAAACTCCAACGAATGCAACCACACTGGCCATTCCACGTGATTTTTGCAAGGTCACAATCGGACGTTCAGCTCCTTGAGGGAAAGAGTTGATGGAGCTCACCGCATTTTCAACTTCGTTGAGTAGCTCTTCCATGTCGGTGTCTGGATACGCCTCTACGGTGATTTGAGTCATGTTCTCAACCGAAGTGGCATTCACCTTTTCAATCCCTTCCAATCCTTTAACGGCTTGCTCAATTTTAATGGTAACACCTTCTTCCATTTCCGCAGGGGAGGCACCAGGATACAGCACGCTGACATTGATGGTATTGGGATCTAACTCAGGGAAGAACGATCGCTGCATCGTGAAAATCGAGAACAGCCCGAACATAATCACGATAGCGATGGCCGCATTTCCCCAGACAGGTCGTTTGATGAAAAACTCAATGACTTTCCGCATAACTATCGTTTGATTCCAAGGTATTGTTTATCCGTTTCAACCGTTTCGGGTTGCTCGAGGACAAGTTGCTCACCATCTTTGAGTTGCGTAACGAAAACAGAGTCTGGAACTTCCCCCACTTGTATCACTTCACGTTCGATCAATTTGTCCTTTTCCAGAAGCAGTACTTTGCCTTTTTGCATGGCAGCTCGAGGAATACTCATCACGTTTTTCACTTCCTGAATGGGAATCGTGACGGTTAAAAACATCCCGTTGTAGATTTGTGCTCCGTCATTGGGTCGAATCGAGTAGTAGACATCCGCCGATTGAGTTTGTTGGTTGACAACATCAGAAATTCGAATAATTTTTCCGGTTCCAATGATTTCATTAGAAGCTGTTTTGAAGGTAGCCGACTCCTGACTCTTGAATTTATCAAGATCTTCCATGGCAATCGGAACCTTTACTTCGAAATTACCTGTTTTCGCGATGCGGGCAATCACCATCCCTGGACTTGCGATAGCACCAGGTTCAGCATTCACGGCAATTACTGTTCCGCTAAACGGAGCGTGGTATGCATATTTTTTGAGTTGTTCTTCAAGGCTTTTGAGAGAATAATACTCAGTGAGAATGTTTCTCCCAACAATAAACAGGCTTTCTTTTTCCGAGTTTGTTTCAGGAAAAGCGGGGAGCTCATCTGCGTTAGGGTTTAATCCATTTAGGAATTTCACCCACTTATCACGCTCTGCGGGAAAATCAAGTTCGATATCGGGTAAGCAGGATACCAACAAGGTTGTGAGTCCCGCTTTTCTCGCCTTCAAGGTGTAGGCAGCGTCTGCATTGTTCAAACGATAGAGCAATTGTCCCTTTCGAAATTTCATTCCTGGTTTCATCGTAACGGAACCTTTCATGAGTTTTCCTTGTACCTCAAAGGAGATGTTGATTTCCGAATTCGGGTTCACTTGTCCGTACGATTCCATGGAAACCCTTCTCATTTTATTCTGAACGGTTCGAATAGGAACATACACTTTGTTGTCTTCGGGCTTCATTTCCTTTACAAAGTCTTTTTTGTTGCTGGATAGCGCTAAGTAAATAGCTCCTGAGATCACAACGAAAAGGACGAGTAAAATGAGTTGACTTCGCTTCATAAATTTTGGAATCAATTTTACACCTTAAAAATACAAATCCAAAGGGCATTTTTGACCAGTAATCGTGATGAAAAGTAGAAAGTCGTGTTGAGGTGTTTCTCAGGCGGATAAAGCGATGACGTTTCGCTTTTGTTAAGAATATGTTTCCTATGTGTGGAAAAAGATGTTGAAAACCTAAAAAAGCATGTTGATATCCCACCGATAATTGTATGTACCTTTGAATAATAACTTGCACTAAAAAGCTCAACCTCAGCAATATGTTTGGTTCAATTTTAAAGAAAAAGGTAAGTAGTGATAAACTCGCAAATGTGTTTATCAATGGATTAATGGATGCAACTCAAAACGGGTTTCCTGTTGTAGCTGAGTTTATTAATGAAGATACTTCTTTTGCTACGCAGCCAAATGTTGATCCGCAAAACCACCATGAATTTTCTCTCATCGTGCTGATTGGGAACATGAATTTGTTGGAGAGTACCTTCGATGGAGAACAAGCCTTTGAGGTAGAGCGCTTGATTTTCGATAAATTATCGAAGATGTACGGTATGAGTGTTTTCGAATTTAAATCAATGGTGAAGGATTATCGCCACTTGATGAATCGCTTGAATCATCCATCAAAAAATGTGATCTACGCGATGTCGAAAACGATTTTCGATAAATACACGCTTTACAATTACCAAGACGAGTACTTTAGAAGAATGCAGGTTCCGAATCCTTTGTTCTTAAAACGAATGGATGAGTTGATGGAAAACTTCATTTGGGATTGGGACGCGTTTTTCAAGAAGTATAAAGTCGATTAGAATTGGTGGGCTTCGACTCCATTTCGACAAGCTCAATGCATCGCGCTCAGCCCTCGGCAGGTGGTTTCATTTAATTTTTTCTGAAAGTTATCAGCTTATGTTTATTGGGGCTTTACTTAGTTGCGAGAAAGGTGCCACCGCAGATATGTGGTCCGCTCAGCCCACGGTGAGTAGTTCCTTTTAATGTTTTCCTAGTATAAAATATCGGTTTAGGTTGATTGGTTTTTTGCCTAGTTGCGAGAAAGGTGCCGCCGTAGGATTCGACTCCATTTCGACAAGCTCAATGCATCGCGCTCAGCCCTCGTTGGGTGGTTTCCCTTTAATATTTTCTGGGTATAGATATTGGCTTAGGTTGATCGAGATTTTCCTTAGTCACGAGAAAGATGCCACCGTAGGCTGAGCGGAGTCGAAGCCACGCTTAATTCCTCACGTACACAACTTTCTTAGTCTCAAAGAAATCTTCTGAGTAAAAATCCGAAAGGTCGAAGTATTGTACCGCTTTTTTAACGGTTGACATCTCATCTGTTAAGTCGCCTCCTTTTAAGTAAAGAATGCCATTCTTGAAGGTGTTTTTATTCTCTTTAAGGAATTTTCCCTTCGTCCAGGAAAGAAACTTGGGCATGGCTGTAACGGCACGACTAACAATAAAGTCGAATTGCTCCTTGATTTTCTCGGCGCGTTCATGTTCCGCACGAACGTTTTTCAATCCAAGTGCTTTGGCAACTTCGTTCACGACTTTAATTTTCTTTCCGATTGAATCAACGAGTAAGAAGTCGCAGTTCGGGAAGAGAATGGCTAATGGAATCCCTGGGAATCCTCCACCTGTTCCGATGTCGAGTATTTTACTTCCGTCTGCAAAGGGCATTACTTTCGTGATGGCCAGCGAATGCAATACATGACGCTCGTAGAAATTATCTGTATCTTTTCTTGAGATTACGTTGATTTGTGCATTCCACTCAGTATACAACGCTTCTAGTTGCTTAAATTGTTGCTTCTGCTGATCGCTAAGATCGGGAAAATACGTTAGTAAGAGTTCAAAGCCGTCCATCGTTAGATCGTGTCTTTAGTGTTTTCGATCATGTTTGAGAGAAAATCGCGTGCACGGAAAAGTTGCGCTTTTACTGTTCCAAGTGGTAAGCCAAGTTCTTCCGAAATCTCTTCATAACTCAATTCTTCGAAGTAACGCTTTTCCACAAGAATTCGGTAGCGTGGTTTTAATTTGCTCACGAGTGTTCTCATGTGCATTACTTTTTGCTTTTTCATGATCGTCTCTTCCGGATCGGGCGTATTGCTTTTCGCGTCAATATACACCATTTCACCATCAGAAGTTTGCAATCCAGAATCCATAGAGGTCACTTTGATGCGTTTCTTACGGATGAAATCGATACAGTTATTAGAGGCGATTTTAAAGAGCCAAGTACTGAAAGCGTAGTTGGGTGAGTATTGTTTTAAGCGATTGAACGCTTTTCCAAATGCTTCAATCGTGAGGTCGTCCGCATCATCAGTATTCTTGACCATCTTCAGCATCATGAAATAAATAGACTCACGATAGCGGTCCATCAACTCTCCATAAGCCATTTGGTCGCCATTAATGGCAGCTTCTACGAGTTCAAGGTCGCGTTTTGCTTTGTCTGATAGATGATCCTGATTGTTTACCATTTGTTCGATTCGGTTTTACTCACTGTATAGAACATAATGGGCATCCAGATAGCGTAAAATACGTCCCACAACGGCAGCCATGCAA